>NZ_JAOVZR010000004.1 GCF_026619415.1 Hoeflea algicola | reverse complement strand
GTTCGGGACGACGGGGTCGGAGGTTCGAATCCTCTCACTCCGACCAGTCTTTTCAATAACTTAGAGTTTTGGCGCTTTCGGTAGTGGACCGATATAGGACCGAAACGATCAATAAGCGTCCGCAGCTGCGCCCTGGAAAGATGGGTCATTGTGCAGGTAGGTCCGCTCGTATTCGGCCTCGGTCATGCCCAGCGATGCGGCTGCCTGGCCGCTTGGAACCCCGGCTTGAGCCAGCCATGTTCCCCGCGTGTGCCGCAGTATGTGCGGCGTCACGTCCTCTCCCAAGCCCGCAGTCGCCCGTATGGTGCGGAACGCCTTGTGCGGCTTGACGATCGGCTCTCCCCTGAAATGAATGACATATGGCAGGCCTTTGTCTTCGGCCCTCCAAGCTCTCAGGAATCGCATCAGGCGGTTCGGGATGCGGACGGGCGTCTTGCGCTTGTTATGGGCTACACGCTCGCCTGTGGCCTTCCTGTGCATGATGCCGGCGTCCATGTCGATCCACCCGCCGACGGTGTTGGCTCGCCATTGGAGATTGAGCATGGCTGACAACCTGGTGCCGGTGTAGACGCCGATCAGGATCAGGCGAACCAGATGGTCGCACTTGTCCGTTGCTCGAGCGGCGCGGATCAGGGCAGCGACCTCGGAGCGGGTCAGCCAACGCTCGCGGGGCAGGCTCTTGTCTGGCAGGGTGATGGTGGGGAGAACCGATAGACCGTATTCGGCGTGGTAATAGCGCACGGCTGCCCGGAGGGTTTCAAGATCTCGACGGGCGCCGGCTTCTGTGCCGCGGTGCTTTGCATAGTCTCGGCATAATCTGCCGCGTATTTCGGAAACTGGAAGGTGGCCCATGTAGGCGTTGAGCCGGCCGATCTCGGACTTGGCCTTGTTCTCGCCCTTGAGGCGGTCAACACGCTCCTGCAGGTAGACGATCAGCGTGTCCGCGACCTTTATCTGATCGGCACGACCGTTCCCTGGTGGTCGGTATTGGGCGGCGATGTACGCTTGCAGGGCGGCTTGGGCCCCGTCAACATCGTGTTCAGCGCATCCTGTGGAGATACGGGTGGTTCCGTCTTTGATGTACCAGGTTCGGGCTGTTTCTGCTCCGGCTCCGGTTGTTTTGAGCCAGAGCCTTGCTGGCTTTTTTTGACGCGGCATTTCTCAATCATCCCTTTGATCCCGGCCGGTGTCACGAAGTCCTTCCCTGCGATCGGAATGATCTCAAGGTTCCCCTTTTTGGCCTCAGTGCGCAGTGATGACGGCTTGAGTTTATCGTTGAAGAACTCTCGGCACGCCTCTGCAAGCGTAATAGGACGCTCTTCTGGAGGGATGATGTCAACCATGGCGGTCAGCTTTCCCCGTTATCCAAGGTATCCGGAGGGATCAGCGCGGAGATGATACGGGCCTCGTAATCGGCTTGGGCTGCGGCCTTGGCGGCTTGCTCGTTGGCGCACTTATGGTGGTCAATCGGCCCTTCTAGACCGTCCAGCCACCATGACCAATGCGGGTGCGGGTCACTGGAGCAAGCGACGTACTTCATGCCGGGAAGAGGCCTCGCCCAATCTACGACGCCACGGTCCCACACCAGCTTTTTTACGCGGGGCTTCACCTCCTGCGCTTCCGCAGCAGAAAGGGCGGAAAGAATTGTCTCACTGATCCTGCACCAATCCCTTAGAGGTATATTCATCGAGGAGTTGGCCAGTTCTTCAAGCGCCTTCTTGGCCGCTTCGATCTGTTCCACGCTCACCATCACGCCACCTCACGATCACGCTGCAAGTCGTTTGCCAGGTCGGCCGCGCCGTCACGATCAATCGCAAGCTGATATGGCCGTGCCGCGGTTGAATTCTCGACGATGGGCGGGAACTCGGCAGCCTTTGCGTATGGGTTCAAGTCGAGCCATGCGCTGGCGACTTCTTCTGACACATTGGCCGGCGCTGACGACATGGACAGATCAAGCCGATAGACCGCTTCGACATTATCCAGATCGTTGCCATATGACTGCAACCATTCTTCTGCACTGCCGAACTCGACGCCGAACATTTCCGACTGCTCGAAAAAGCGATGCACGACGCCGGGCCGGTGCATTGATGGAAGCGCGGTCAGGACAAGTGTTGTCTGGTTTGGGGTGAGGAAGGTCATACCGGCATACTCCAATCAGCAGCGCAGATCACCAGCCATGCCAGCCCGATCAGGGCGGCGGTGACTGCGAGCTGCACAAAGGTGGGTGGATAGATAGGGCAGGGACCGCCAAGAGCTTCGCGCTCTCTGGTCAGGTTCTCGCCATCAAACGGCGGGTGGATGATGCATGGAATATTGATGCCTGTGGCGCATCTGGCGTCATAATCGCCACACCCTGGATAGTTCGGGCAGTTGTGTGACGCGACCATCACGCAGCCTCGCCAAATGCGACCTGCATACGCTTGTGGACGCGGCGAACCTTCTCCACATCGTCAATGCAATAGTCGGCGATCTTCTGATATTCACCATCGGCAAACATCTGAGCGACCATAGAGCCGTCAACATCACTCTTGCCATCAAGGCCAAGTGCAAAGCACAATTCGTCCATCTTGATATAATCGCGAGCGCCGGCCCATTTGGTCATGGTGTCGAACACGTCATCGCCCCATGGCTTCGGATCGCGCGGAAACCAGCCTGGCATGCGGACGCCGAGAACCATGGCGCGCTGCCAGATAAAACGCAGATCGAAGTTTGCGATGTTGTGACCGACGATGGTTGGAACGCGGCCTAGCGGGATATCTCTCAGAGCTTCCGAGAACCCGGCCAGCAAGTCGCGCTCGCTCTCATGATAGAGCGGCCATGACCAACATTCGACTGGATCATCATCAAGCGCAAAGCCGATAAACGCGACCTTACCATATGCGCCATTCAGGCCGGTTTTGTTGACCGCTTCGGCTACCGCTTCGGGCTTCTTTTCAGCTTCCCACGCTGCAATGGTGTCGGCCTTTTTCATCGAGGCTGGCGGGGTGACGTTGGCCGCTACCCGCTCGATAATTGCAGGGTCGGACGTGGGGATTGTTTCGATGTCGAGGTAAAGATGCATGATTATGCCTCCAAAGGCCTTTTTTCGTGGCGGGGTAATGGGCGCGGGTTCGATGGCGAACCGCTGCGGTTCATGATGGTCTGGCCCGGAAGGACGCCGCACCTTCGGCAGCGCCGCCTCTTTTCCAAATCCTTCCCGACTTTCTGTCTTCCGCATTTCGGGCAGCAAGCCATTGTAAATTCCTCCAAAATGGAACTGCGGTAAGGGCGTCGACTTCGTCTTTTCAACCCCACGCCAACGCCCTGTTGGCAGTGCTCAAAGAGTAGTTACACACTCTTATAGAGTGATGCGCATGCATCACTCTCTTGCCGCTCCTGTGGAGTTAGACACCAGGTCACGGCAAGAATTGCGGGTTATTCGCCAGATGGCTTGTCGAGATCACCGGCAAGCAATGCTATGGAACGGTCATCTTTCGATCCGTTCAAATCAGCCAAGAGAGCTTCCTTGAGCTTCTCGCGCTCACGACGGACTTCCGCCGACCTGATGGTTTTTAGTGCATCTTTTTCGCGGCGCACGACTTCCTGATATTCATCAGTGCTGACCTTGCCGATGATCCACTCGACAAGTGTGCCGCTGTTGAAATCGACATCGACATCGACATCGACCACCTTGCAGACGGTCATCTTGTGGCGGGTGTTGGTCGGGACGATGACCATGTCATCAACTTCAATGTTCTGATCAAATGTCTTGAACATTGTGCGCGGAGCGGAGTCACCTTCCTCGTATGTGACGAGGATGGCGCGGGTGCTCTCGTTGATCAGGAAGACCGCGGTGGATTGGTTCGTGTGGTTCATATCCAAAAATCTCCATTGCCGTGATTGGCTATGGAGACAGCATCTATACAAACCGTGTAATTGTCAACACGTTTTGTGTAATTTTATGTGAGGTCTCTATATGACCCGATAACGCGGGCGATTATTTCAACACAATCACCGTTTTCCGGGTCGCCCAGGTCGAGCGGTTTTTGATGCTTGGGATCGGTGCTCTCAGGAAAAAGCTTCGGATGGCCGTCAATAATGCGCAAGCGTTTCAGCGAGGTCTCGACCAGTTGGCCGTGTCGGCGTCTGATCACAACAATGTCATTGTCGATCGCATCGCGGGTCTGATCAATCCAGACCGCAATGACGTAATCGCCATCCTGAACTTTCTTGTTCATGCTCTGGCCCCGAACAAGAAACGCTGTTTGTGACTCCGGTGAATACTGTGGGTTGGGCGACATTGGCACGTATGAGGTATCTTGAAACGAAAAACTATCTTCTTCTACCCAATGGCCAGCTTGAACCTCGCCACTAACCGATACTACGCCTATTTTTTCGCGAGGTTCAATAGGCTGTGCACTTTTAGGTTCGCCTGTTATCAGCCAACCCGCGCCCACGCTGAACGCTCGGGCATATTTTTTTATCAAGTCCGGTTTCGGCATCCGTCCACCGTTTTCATGCGAGGCGTAGGTGCTGTACGTCCATTGCAGGGTTTCGGCCGCCTCGCGGGCGCTGCGATACCCCGCCTTTTCCCTCGCCTCTTTCAATCTTTGTGCAAATTTGTCCATGGCCTAGCGGCTTATCAAAAAATAATACACAAAACGTATTGACTGAAAATTACACAAAACGTATAAATGCGGCATGAACAGCTTTCGAACCATCATTGACCAGTGGCCGAGCCGGGGCGATTTCGCCGCCGATATCGGCGTGACCCCGCAACACGCGACCAACATATACACCCGTGACGGCATCCCGTCGAAATATTGGGCTGCTCTGGTCGCGTCTGCATCGGATCGGGGCATTGATGGCGTCACCCTTGATGTTCTTGCGCGGATCGCCGCCAAGGGCGCGGGAGTGGCAGCATGATTTCCAATACGCACACATCCTCCCATATTCCTCAGTGTGTGCGTCCAGCCGGGCAGGTGCAGTCCCCCGCTTCCTGTCCGGCGAATATTTTTTCGATTGATCGCGATCGCTTGCAGGCCATCCCGCGCCAATCGTTCGTTTCACCGTTGTCTCCATCATCATCATCAGAATTGGAGACAACGTCATGGGTAATTACCCGCAAACACGGACACCAAAGGAGCGAACCATGTCTGGCGTAACCGTTCCATCGTTCAACAGTTCTCAGGAAGCGCACGATCTTATCAAGCGTATCGCATTTCATTGTTGGGACAGCAAAAGTTCTGCAGTTGATCGCGTTTATGACGCGATCACCGAGTTTTATCCACATTGGACCCGGCGTCGTGTTCGCGGGCTTTTTCACAAAGAGGCGGCAAAGATCGATTGGCGCGAAATTCGCGAGCTCGAGGTTATCAGTCAGATCGAGGCCCAGCGCCGCGAGACCGCAAAGGCCAAGCGGGCCGACCACAACGATTTCCTGAACAGTATCTCAAACACGCTTTCGCACATGGAGGCCACAGATGCGGAATTCTACAGCCAGCATCGTCAGGCGCTTCGCGAAATGGCGTTCGGACAGGCTCATCAATCGCGCGGAAACGCTGCGAGCAAGAGCGATCAGGATACTGCTGTGGGCCGCGCGAATATCGGAGCGACTGACTGATGACTGCTCACGCGCAAACAAACACCAACCGGACGACCGTGCCAGGCGTCCCGACCGGGGCGGTTGAAACTCCCAAGCCCGTCCCGGTCACCTTTACCATTCCGGCGCCACCCTCGACAAACAATCTGTTTTTGAACAAGACCGGCAAGGGTCGCATTCCGACCGCACAATATACCGATTGGAAGATGCAGGCCGCAACCGCAATCAGGTCGCAGCACGTCCGGAAGGTGGCGGGTCGCGTCATCGTCCTGATCGGCGTCGAGCGGCATTCATCGCAGGCCGATATCGACAATCGGACAAAGGCTGCTCTTGACGCTCTGGTCAAGGCTGAAATCATTGATGATGACCGGTTTGTGACCGCTGCCTTCGTGTTCTGGTCGCCAAAGGCCAATTATCTGGCTCACATCGCCATTTACCCATGCCAGCGCATGACGCTGACGTTCCACCCCTCGCAAGATGGCGCAAGCGGGGCATTGGTGGTTGACGCGCCACAACTCGAATTTGGAGAAGACGATCATGGCTATCAGCCTGAGTGATCTCGAAACAATGGAGGCGACGGACCCGCCTCGCATGCTCTTTTACGGGCGACCCGGAATGGGCAAGACATCGATTGGTGTAGAGTTTCCTAGGCCTGTGGTTTTTCAGGTCGAAGATGGTTCGCCCGGCGATATCCCGAAGGGTATCCCTGCGTTCAGGAAGAAAAAGCTTACGAGCTATCAGGCGGTTTGCGAAGGCTTGGCCGCACTTTATGAAGGCGATCACGACCGAAAAACAGTCGTCATCGACAGCGTAACCGAACTGCAAAAGCTCATCTATGATGAGACTTGCGCGCGCGGCGACGATGAAGGCAACACCTATGCCCGGATGGAAGATTTTCCGTTCAACAAGGGCTACATGTTCGCCACCACGATCTGGCAAGAATTCATCGCCATGCTGGACGCTCTGCGCAATGACCGCGGGATGGCAATCGTTCTGATCGCCCATGCGGCGGTGCAGGAACACCACGACCCCGAGTCCCAGGCATACGACCAATACCAGATCGCTCTGCACTCGCCGAAGAAAGGCGATCAGGGCAGGGCGGATCACCGGGCCCTGGTCGAGCGCTGGCTTGATGCGATCATTTGCATGAAGCGCAACGTGATTATCAAGGCGGAAACGAAATCCGGAACCACTGCCAAGAATGACAAGAGCACGGCTCGTATTCGCGCATCTGGTGGCGAAATCATTATGATGCGCACGGTCGGCAAGCCTTCGATCAATGCGAAGAACCGGTACGGAATTCCGCCCGATCTTCGCTACGACAAGGGGCAGGGCTTCGCAGCCCTTGCTCCATATCTCCCCGGATTTGATGAAACAAAGCCCGCAGTCGTTGAAGATGCGGAAGAACAGAAGGATGCCGCGTGATGGTACAGATCGCAGGACACTATGACCAGAATGCCGAACCGTCTTCGGGCGATTTCGACCCGATCCCGGCCGGTGAATATCTGGCCGTGATCGAGCAGTCCGAGATTGCCGAGGTTTCCAGCAAGTCCGAGAAGGGCCGTTGCCTGGTGCTGACGTGGAAGATCACGGGCGAGCACTTCGCAGGTCGTCTGATCTGGCAGCGGCTCAATATGTGGGCCGAGAACATGAACAAGCTCGACAAGGTGATCTCGATTGCCAATTCGCAGTTTGCCATGGTCCGCGAGGCGACCGGCAAGATGAACGTCGCCGACACCGACGAACTTTTGCAGATCCCATGCATCATCAAGGTCAAGGTCAAGACTGACCCGACCGGGCAGTATGGGCCGCAGAATGAGATAACCAACGTCAAGCCCGCCAATGCCGGTCCCGCCGCCCGGACCGCCCCCGCCTCGCGCGGTCCGGCGCCGACGACGCGCGGTCCCGCCCCCGGCAAGGCCCCTGCGGCTGGTGGTGGCAATGCCAATCCGTTCGCGCATCTGAAATCGGGCGCGCCTGCGATGGCGGATGATGAAATTCCATTCTGATTAAGCAGCCGGGCGGGCAACAGGCCTCGTAAACCGCACCCGCCCGGCACCCGATCACAATCAACGATTTTCACATTGACCGCGAAAGGACCGCGACAATGAACAAGGAAGCTTTGTCTTTCAAGACCAGTTCGCTGGAATGGCGCTCAAATCAGCCAAACCCCAACTTCAACAATCCTCGCGAGACCTCGCTTTGTGCTCCCGTCGACCTGACGGCAGCCGGTGAAGTCGAGGGCTTTCATGCCTTCAATCGTGCCCGTGCGCGCTCGCTGATCACGACCACTGCGCATGTCATGCGGCGTGGGGAGGTGGCATGATGCGGATCGTTTCCGAGCAAGAGTTTCACGCACGGATAGCTCACGTCCTTTCCGCTGACTGTGAGGACTTGACCATTGGAAGTGTCACAGGACCGGGCAGATCGGGTGCGGTGGCCGCTGTTTACGCCAGTCACCTGTTGCACATTCCTTTCATCCCGTATGGCGCAAAAGTGCCGACGCACCTTGGCAGACTGCTGATTGTTGATACAGCCATGGATAGCGGCGCGACGTTGCGCAAGGCCGAGCGCAAATTCGCCTATGCCGACCCGCTGGTGATTGCCTGCTACCATGAGCCGCCTCGTGTGGCATTCTGGTATGAGGCCGGAAAACCCCAGCGTTTCAGGCGCGAGGCTATTGAGCGCGTCCGCAGGCCATTGGCGCTTGCATCATGACCGCGTTCCCCGCACCCCTCAATCCGACCGTCGATGCAATCGAGGCGGTTGACCGGCCCAAGGCGCGCCCGGTCCGCATGTCGCTCGCGGACATCGGCAAGCCGTGCGAGCGGTCTATCTGGTACGGCTTCCGGTGGGCCAATCGAGATCAGTGCCGTCCCGCTCGATGGAACCGCGCTGGCGATATCGCCATGGCCGTCAAGCCGCTGCTGATCAAATGGCTGACCGATACCGGCGTGAGCGTCGAGACGGTCGATCTCGCAACCGGCAATTACCACGCCGTTCATGCGCTGGACGGACATTTCTTCTCGCCCATCGATGGCATTGCGACCGGCGTCAAAGAAGCGCCAAAAACAAAACACCTGGTTGTCACGGCCGCGCTCAACACACAAGCTTATCGCCGCGTGGTCAAAGTCGGACTTGCCGAGGCAAAGCCGGATCATCTGACCAAGGCGCAATTCGCCATGCATCTGCTTGGCCTCACCCGGGCGATCTATGTTTGTTGCGACCGCAATGACGGATCTGTCCATGCCGAGCGGATCAAGTACGACGCGGCCCACGCCATGGCCATCGCGGCCCGGCTCGAGCGGATCAAATTCGTGCAGCGCGCCCCGGTCCGGATCGCCGACAAGCCGGATCATTACGAGTGCCGGAACTGCGCGGCGCATTCCATCTGCCATGGCAGCGAGTTCCCGCCGCGCAATTGTCGGACATGCTTGCATTCCGGCTGCGTCCAGAATGGCGAGTGGTTTTGCGTCCGTCACAATCAGGAACTGACCACCGAAGACCAATTGGCGGGCTGTCCTAACCACCTCTATTTGCCCGAGCTTGTGCCAGCGGAACAGATCGACGCTGACGAACGCGCCGAGACCGTCACCTATCGCCTGCCCGATGGCCGAGAGTGGGTCGATGGCGGCGATAGGCAAACATCATCACCTCAACCTTTGGAAGCGCTTGAAAGCGCGGATTGGAGCGCATCATGACAAGCCATGTCCTGTCCGCAAATACGGGCATTTTGCCCGAATATGCCGATCTGATTGCCCGCAAGGCTGTGGCCTTCACCCCGCGCGGCTTTGATCAGATCCCCGACCTGCACCCCGATTTGTTTCCGCATCAACGCGCCGTGACCGAGTTCGCCCTTCATGCCGGGTGTGCAGCCATGTTTCTCGATACCGGCCTCGGCAAGTCGTTCTCGGCCTTGGAGTGGGGCAGGGTGGTCGTCGAGAAGACGAACAAGCCTGTCATCATGCTCGCCCCGCTGGCAGTCGGCCCGCAACATGAACGCGAGGCCCGGCGCTTCGGCATCGATGCCAAATACATTCGCACCGCCGACGAGATCGAAGGCCCGGCCAGGATCTACATCACCAACTATGAGCGGATCGACAACTTTCTAGTCAATCAGTTCGGCGGCGTGATCCTTGATGAGAGCTCGATCCTCAAGAGCTTCGCCGGTGTCACCACGCGCAAGCTGATCAGTCTGTTTTCGCAGACACCCTATCGGCTTTGCTGCACCGCCACGCCGGCACCGAACGACCATACCGAGCTTGGTCAGCACTCAGCATTTCTCGGCATCATGGACGCGCCAGAAATGATGTCCCGGTGGTTCATCGCTGATCAACAGAACGCGGGCAAATACCGGCTCAAGAAACCGGCCGTCAAAGCGTTCTGGCGATGGGTCGCGTCGTGGTCTCGGTGCGTCTCGCTGCCGTCCGATCTTGGCTTTCCCGATGACGGCTATGTTCTTCCGAAAATCCGGACCTATGAGCACACCGTCAAGGCCGACCGGACGATAAACGCTGGCGAGGAGTCCAAGGGCAAGCTTGCCGGGCAACAGCGACTATTCCGCATGCCCGACACCTCTGCCACCGCGATCCACGCCGAAAAGCGCCTGACCTGCCAGGATCGGGCCGATCTTGTTGCCGAGTGTGTCGACAGCGATCCGGAAGAGCAATGGCTGATCTGGTGCGATACCGATTACGACGCCGATGCTGTCGCCGAGCGCATTCCCGGCGCCGAGGAAGTGCGCGGATCAATGCAACTTTCCTTGAAGGAGTCACGGCTCGATGCATTCGCCCAAGGGAGCCTCCGCGTCCTGATCACAAAACCATCGATTGCAGGGTACGGGCTGAATCTCCAAGGCTGCGCTCGTATGGCCTTCGCTGGTCTCAGCTTCTCATACGAGAACTATTACCAGGCGATCCGGCGATGCTGGCGCTTCGGGCAAAAGCGCGAAGTCGAGGTTCATATCGCCATGGCCGACACCGAGGCGGCGATCAAGCGCGTCATTGACCGCAAGTCCGGTGACCACCTCGCGATGAAGCACGAGATGCAGATTGCGATGCGCGAAGCGGCCGCCAATTCCCGAGTTCTTCAAACCTATGAACCGAAACAGGAGGCCACGCTACCGGCGTGGATCAGCGCATGACCAATGTTCTCGACCAATCCGCTGGCACGTCATGGAATGCCTACAACGCCGACACCGTGGAATTCACGGCTGGCATGCCGACCAATTCAATCGACCTGTCCGTTTACTCACCTCCGTTTTCGTCACTTTATATTTATTCCGAGAGTGAGCGGGATATGGGCAACGTCGATTCCCATGACGAGTTCTTCGCCACCTATCGGCATCTGATCCGCGAAAAGCTGCGCATCACGAAGCCCGGCCGGCTGACCGCGATCCACGTCAAGGATCTGGTCTTCTACTCCAACAGTTCCGAGAAGGGTGATCGCGGACTTTACCACTTCACCGGAGAATGCATCCGCGTTCACGTCGAGGAAGGATGGACCTTTCACCGACTGATCACGATCTGGCGCTGCCCGGTCAAGGAGATGCAAAAAACCAAGTCGGACCGGCTACTTTATAAGAATTTCCGGACCGATGCGGCGCGCACTGGCGGCGGCATGCCTGAATATATCGCAGTGTTCCGCAAGTGGAACGAAGCCATGGAAAACACGCCGGCCGTCGTTCATCCGCCCTCGCAATTTCCGCTCGATGTCTGGCAGGAGTGGGCTTCCCCGGTCTGGATGGATACCCACGAGACGAACGTGCTCAACGTGGGCGCCAAGAACGACGAGGAGCGGCACCTTTGCCCGATGCCGCTGGACCTGACGCAGCGCATCGTCCTGCAGTATTCCAACCCGGGCGAGACGGTCTATTCTCCTTTCATGGGCATCGGTTCCGAGGGTGTCGTCGCCGTCCGCGAAGGTCGTAAGTTTCTCGGAACCGAATTGAAGCCCGCCTATTTCAAGCGCGCGGTTCGCAATCTCCAGTCAGCCGAAGAAAATCAGACTGCCGGCGATCTTCTCGACACGTTCTCGGGGGATGCGGCATGAAAATCACCGATCCAATCAACGTCAGAACCGCAAAGCTTGAAGCCGCATTGGCGCGCGAAAACCAGATGATCGCCGCCGCCATTGACGCAAAACAGATCGGCGATGGTTACTGGAAAAAACGCTGGCACATCGAGCAGGAATTGCGCGTTGTCCGTTCTCTGCGTGACGTGGCGCGGGAGGTGTGGGGATGAAGCCGAACACGTTGCGCAACAAGGCGCTCAAGGCTGCTGCCGCAAATCCGGATTACTCCGTCGAATTGGCTCGCCAGCGGTGGCAAGCCGTTTTCGCCGATCATCCCGACGCATCCGATGAACAGAAGACGGCGGCGCGTCTTGCCATGATCACAATCATCGCTGCGAAAGGCTCGCTTGAAGATGCCGAGAAGGCCGCACGGAAGGTGTTGAGATGATCACCCTCAGACCATACCAATCCGATGCAATCGCAGCCGTCAAAGACTACTGGTCAAAGGGCGGTGGCAATCCACTTGTCGAGATGGCGACCGGAACGGGCAAGAGTATGGTGATCGCAGAACTCACGCGATCCCTGCTTGAAGAATACCCGGCAATGCGGGTCTTGATGCTTGTTCACGTGAGAGAGCTGGTCCAGCAGAATTTCATGGCCTTGCTTAAAGTATGGCCCGATGCGCCTGCAGGCATTTACTCTGCAGGCCTTGGTCGCCGCGATGCGCATCACCGGATTACATTCGCATCTATCCAGTCCGTTTATCGCCGCGCAGATCTGCTTGGTGAGCGCGACTTGATCCACATCGACGAAGCTCACTTGGTCCCGTCCAAGGGCGAGGGCATGTATCGCCAGCTTCTTGACGATATTGCAGCGAAATCGCCGCATGCCCGCGTCTGTGGCTTCTCCGCCACGCCGTACCGGATGGACACCGGAAGGCTCGACGGCGGCACGGCGCGGCTCTTTGACGAAACAGTCTATAAATACGGCGTTGCCGAGGGTATTGAAGACGGTTTCTTGTCGCCGTTGGTATCCAAGGCCGGGTTGACCGAGATCGACGTTTCCAACGTTCAGAAGCGGGGCGGGGAGTTCGTTCCAGCCCAACTTGAAAACGCATCTGACAAGATCACGGCTCAAGCCGTGGCCGAGATCTGCGAGTTTGGAAAGTCGCGCCGGTCGTGGTTGGTATTCTGTGCCGGCGTCAAGCATGCCTTCAATGTTCGAGACGCCATGCGCGGCCGCGGCATATCCTGCGAGACAGTGACCGGCGACACGCCGTCAGGTGAGCGAGATTCAATCTTGCGGCGGTTCAAGGCTGGTGAGATCAAGTGCCTGACCAACGCCCAGGTACTGACCACCGGCTTTGATGCGCCAGGCGTTGATCTGGTCGTGATGTTGAGGCCAACGCTTTCCACAGGCTTGTATGTCCAGATCGTCGGCCGTGGCACTCGCCTGTCACCCGGCAAAGAAAATTGCCTTGTCCTCGACTATGCCGGCAACATTCGCCGCCATGGCCCGGTCGATGCGGTAGGCGCCGAGAGCAAGACGTTCAACCCAGATGCCGACACCGGAAAGGTGTCCGTTGACAGCGTCCGCGCCAAGGAATGCCCCGGCTGCCAGGAACTGATCGCCATCAACTCGATCACCTGCAAAATCTGTGGTCATGAATTTCCGCGCGAGGAAAAGCCAAAACACGAAGCGGAAGCCGAGAAGTCGGTCGGCATCCTGTCTGGCGAGAAGGTCGGTCCGCAACAGGTGCCTGTGGTCGATTGGCGCTTTCATCGGCATGAAAAGCTCGGAATGCCAGACAGCGTTCGCGTCACCTTCATTGCGGGTATTTCCGAGTACCGGGAGTGGGTCGCGTTTGAACACGGAATGACCCGAAAACAAGCAGCCTGCCAATGGTGGTCGCTGCATGGCGGATCGGCGCCATACCCGAAGACGACCGAGGAAGCGCTGTTGCGCACCGATGAACTGATCATGCCGACGACAATCAGCATTCGGCCGAACAAGCAAAATCGCAAACACATTGACATCGTGGGCCGCTCGTTTCCGGCGCGCGCAGAACTGGAGGCTGCGGAATGAGGAAAACTCTGATCATTGACTGCTTTGCGGGTGGTGGCGGTGCTTCTACCGGGATCGAAATGGCGCTCGGGCGCTCTCCGGATTTTGCCATCAACCATGACCCTGTGGCCGTGGCCATGCATGCGGTCAATCATCCTGACACCGTACATCTGTGCCAGAACGTCTACAAGGTCGATCCGCTCGACCATTTCAATCACGCTCACATCGGGTTTGCGTGGTTTTCGCCCGACTGCAAGCACTTCTCCAAGGCCAAGGGCGGCGCGCCTGTGCAGCGCAATATCCGCGATCTGGCGTGGATCATTCCGGGCTGGATCGAGCGTATCCAGAAATCAGGTGGCCGGGTCGACGTGGTGGCGATCGAGAACGTCGAGGAATTCCAGACCTGGGGGCCGCTGATGACCACCGACAAGGGGCTGGTGCCCGATCCGGAACGCAAGGGCGAAACCTTCAAGGCGTGGTGCACGAAACTGCGCCGGCTGGGCGGCAAGATCGAGATCAAGGAACTTCGGGCCTGCGACTATGGCGCGCCGACCATCCGCAAGCGGGTGTTCATCCTGATCCGGTTTGACGGTCAAAAGATCGCCTGGCCGGAACCTACACACGGCGACCCGAAAAGCGAGGCGGTGAAAGCGGGCAGGCTGTTGCCGTGGCGCACGGCTGCGGAGATCATCGACTGGGCGTTGCCCTGTCCCTCGATTTTCGACAGCAAGGCCGAGATCTGGGCCCGGTATGGGCTGCGATCAGTGCGACCGCTGGCAGCCAATACCAGCGCCCGGGTGGCGCGCGGCATTGACCGCTACGTGCTGCAGGCGGCGCGCCCGTTTCTGGTCAACCTGACCCATGGCGCACGGCTTGAGGATGCTGACCAGCCGATGCGCACGGTAACCTGTGCCAACCGTGGCGAGAAGGCCGTGGTGGCGCCAGTGCTGGCAGGCTGTGGCGGGCGTGCCGCCCAGAGCCGACCACGCGGCGGGGCCGAGCCGATGGCGACGGTAACAGCCAAGGCGGATACTTGCCTGATCGCGCCATCGCTGACCGCATATTATGGCCACGGCAACGGAGGGATCGACCGCAGCGCCGATCCCGTCGCGCCGCTGCAAACCGTTGTCACTGAGAATCGCCACGCAATGGTTGCCCCGGTGATGACTTATTCGCAGCAAGGCGGATCGGTGCGCGATCCGGCTGATCCGCTGCACACGGTGACGGCATCAGCCAAGGATGTGAACGCGGTGATTGCCGCGCACATGATGACCATGCGCAATTCCGGCAAGCCGTTTCAGGGTATGGATCAGCCCTCGCACACGGTGACGGCCGGCGGCGCGGGGCTGGCCTGTGTGGCGGCGAGCCTGGTGCAGACGGGTTATGGCGAGCGGGAAGGCCAGCAGCCGCGTGCGCTCGATCCCGGTGCTCCGCTGGGCACCGTGGTGGCGGGTGGCGTCAAGCATGCGCCCGTGGCGGCCTATCTGGCGCAGCACAATGGCAATGGCGTGATTGGACGGGCGGCACATGAGCCGCTGTCGACAGTGACCCAGGCAGGCAGCCAGCAACAGGTGGTGGCCGCCCACATGCTGTCGATGAAGGGCAGCGCACGACGCGGCAGCGAGGTGGACGCCCCGGCGCGCACGGTGTGTGCCGGGGGCGGCCATGCCACGCTGGTGACCGGTGCGCTGACCAAATATTACGGCACCGGAGACGGACAGGAGACCGGCGACCCGCTGCACACGGTGACGACAAAGGATCGCTTCTGCTTCTCACGCGCGGCGCTGGCGGCACCGCCTTTCGGGCCGGAGCATCATGAACGCGCCCGGCAGGTGGCCGATTTCATGCGTGCTCACGGGCTGTGGGATGAACGCGAGTTCGTGTCCATCGAGATCGACAGGGCAACGCTGGTGATGGTCGATATCGGCATGCGGATGCTGACCCCGCGTGAACTGTTCAACGCGCAGGGATTTCCGCCAGATTACCGGATCGACACGGATGGAGAGGGCAACCGCTTCTCCAAATCCGACCAGGTGGGGCGCGCCGGAAACAGCGTTTGCCCGCCATTGGCGGAGGCGATTGCACGGGCCAATGCGAGCCATCTGGCCGAATTCAGGGATGCCGCAGAATGAATGCGCTCGAACAAGAAATCATGCGCGGACTTCCACCTCGCGTCCGCAAGATCGTTGCTGATGAATCCGACGCGCACGGCGTGCCGATCCACGTCATGTTCAGCCCGTCACGGCAGTCAAAAGCAATCATGGCGCGATGGGCGGCGATGTACCGGATCAGGGAAGGAAACCCGCGTCTGTCATTTCCAAAGATCGGCGATTGGTTCGGACGCAATCACACAACTGTTCTGTCCGGCGTTGCCCGTTATGCGGCAATCACCGGCAAGCCGAAATTGACCGAATACGACATTTCAAGCCGTGTCGATAATCCGGCACTCTACAACGGGATGCAGCTATGACCATTCACAAAGACTGGAGAATAATGGACCCTGCCGAGAAAGTCGCGGCAATCAAAAAAGTCTATGAACCCGGATATTCATCCTCGCAAATCGCGTCACTGATCCCCGGCGCGGTGCGCAATGGCATCATCAGCCTGTACCATCGCAAGCCGGACGAATTCAAGGATTGCCCGCTTCTGCCAAGGCAGGGCGGCAACGGGCAGCGGAAGATGCGAACGGCAAAGCCGCGCGCGCCTCGCATTGTCCGCACGTCCACAATCAGGGCTGCACTTGCGCCGCGGCGGAAACACAGCGAGCCAAAACCGCCAAAGATCAGTGAGCCGCCGATAGCGCGGCCCGACATGCTGATGGTCACGCTGATGGATCTGGGGCGGGGCATGTGCAAATGGCCGGCCGAGGGTTCCGGCGCAAATGCCCGGTTTTGCGGGTGCGATGTCCAGGAACCAGGCAAGCCCTATTGCGAGTTTCATCACCGCATTTCGGTGCAGTCATGAGCGATCGCAGGTCTGAAATATGGTCACGGATCAAAGATAACGTAACAATCAAGCCCGGCCCGCTCGAAACTCCCTGCTGGCTTTGGAATGGAACGCACTCCGGTACCGGGCGTGGCGGAGGCTATCCGCGCATGAAGCTTGGAGGTCAGACTGTCGCCGTTCATCGCGTAACGGCGACGCACGTCTATGGGTTCATTCCCGGCAAAAAACAGCTCGATCACCTTTGCCGGAACCGTATGTGCGTAAATCCCGATCATACCGAGATTGTCACTCACAAGGTCAACCAGAAGCGGCGCGATCAAGCTCGATGCGAAGAGGTGCAGCCATGAGGGCCGATGATGACGATGCGAGAGGCATACCGTGTCCCGGTTGCGGTCGGCGAAATTCGCGAGTGATCGACAGTCGGTTCAACGACGCGACAATCAAACGGCGGCGATCCTGCGGCAATTGTGGCGGGCGGTTCACAACGCTTGAGCAGGTCATTTCCTACACACCCAAGGCACAGGTCAGATCAGGTAATCCCGCGTGGAACCCAGCGCGGGGAAGGGCTGGTATCGATGGCTAAGCGAGATCACTGGACCCCCGAACAGCGAGAGGCCGAGCGAGTAAAAAACCGTGAGCGCATGAAGCGGAAGTACGCTGCCATGACGCCGGAAGAGCGGCATGCGGAAGTGGTCCGACGGAAAGAGCGTGAGACACAAAAGGCCAAGAATGATGCCCACTGGGCGATGGTCAAGGCCAGAAACAGGGCGCAAGTGATTAGGCGCTATTACCAGTCCCGATCCGACGATCATGAATTCTGGTCAAAGCGAAAATCATATCTCGCCAGATGGCGCAAGGAACGGCTGATCGATGAGGAGTTCGAGGCGTTCATGGCCCGCATTGGGAAAGATCAGTGATTGACCAGTTCAACCCGGCCGTCTGTGGCGTATGCGCCCGCGCCGCGTTGGGCCACGGCTACGCGCCAAAGAACGCCAGCAAGATTTTATGGGTCTGCGACGATCCGAAATGCATTCAGGCCGCGAAGGCAGTTTACGTGATGAAACAAGACCAGTTCACCCGGATCGAGAGCCGGGCAGCCGCAAAGGGTGGAGATGCCGGGATCGAACTTCTCGAAACCATCGGCAAGACCGACTTTGCGCAATTGACAATTGATGAATGGTCGGAATTCCGCCGCCGCATCATTGGCGGATACCGGACCGCGCTCGCCAACGACATGAGCGGGAAGGTGACGCTGTGATGTCAGACACCACCGTCTCCAACCGCGAGACAGCGCTTGCACTTGCCGCGGCCGGGTTCTCGATCTTTCCCTGCCATTCTGGCGGCGAGAAGGCAAAGGCGCCGAAGCCATTTATCAAGTGGCGCGAGGCCAGCACGACCAATGAACGGCAGATTGCGCAGTGGTGGCAGAAATGGCCGGATGCCGCCATTGGGCTCGACCTGGCCAAATCCGGCCTGATTGTTGTTGACGCGGACCGGCACGACCCAGACAAGGATGGTGTCGAGGCGTTCGGCCAGCTTATGGGTGATCACGGCTTTGATCCGGACAGCGCGCCATTGGTCGCAACACCATCAGCCGGCAATCATCATTATTTCAGGCAGCGAGCCGGTGAGACGCTTGGCAACTCGGAAGGTCTGCTAAAGGACAAGGGGATCAACATCCGCGGCCATGGCGGGTATGTGGTGGCACCCGGCACGGTCATGGCGGATGGAAGGGTCTATGAGCTCTGGGGTGACCTGGACAATGTACCTGTCATCCCAGACTGGCTACACAAGCTGATCACCACGCCGCTTGAGCCGGTGCGCGAGAAGATCAACACCGGTTCCCACGACCGAGCCGAGATTGACGAGATCGCGGAACTGCTTGGCTATATCAGCCCGGACTCCGGCTATCAGGACTGGCTTGCCGCGCTCATGGCCGTCCATGCCGCCACCGGTGGATCATCTACGGGATTGGCTGTTGCCGATGACTGGTCCGCGCGGGGCTCGAAATACAAGGGCACGAAGGAACTTTCGGCCAAGTGGAAATCGTTCAAGGGGCAAGGCGTAAATCTCGCCACCTTGGCTGCGCTGGCTCGCGAGAATGGCGCCGATCTGTCTGCCATTGCCATCAAGCACCGCGGCCATGAACATGATTATGATCCGGTTGAAGCGGCGGAAGCGGCGCGGCGGCTGATCGAGAACATTGACGGGACATTGGCTGATGCGGAGACGGGGGAGATTGTCTCGCCCTACGCTACCGGCGATCAGGTCACGGCGATCGATTATCCGCCCGGGCTGGTCGGCGACATAGCAAAATGGATCGTCGACACGGCGCGGCGTCCACAGCCGGAACTTGCAATAGGTGCCGCACTGGCAATCGTCGGAACCGTCGCCGGCCGTCAATTCGCCGGACCGACCATGAGCGGGACACATCTCTACATTCTCGGACTGGCTCCAACAGGCAAGGGGAAGGATCATCCGCTGCAGTCAATCGGCAGGATCATGGCCGCTGCCAATCTTTCAGTTCACCTGGGGCCGAGCGAATTCATATCCATGCCTGCCGTGGTCAACTTCCTTGTCCGTAAGCCGCTCTCGATTTGCGCCATGGATGAATTCGGCGGGTTCATGAAGCGGATCAATTCAAAGCGGGCGTCAGGATTTGAGGGCGCCATATCCAAGGTGATCCGGACCATGTGGAGCTCGAGCTTCGCGCCCTACATGACGCCGGAATGGGCGCAGAAGGCCAGCGAGACGATCCACGCGCCATCCATCACGCTCTATGGCGCATCGACGCCGGAGCAGTTTTATTCGAGCATGGAAGGCGCATCACTCGAGGACGGGACACTGAACCGGTTCCTGCTGGTCAATGGCCGCTCAACGGCACGGGAGAAAGAGCCGAAGGGAAAAGCGTCTGTTGTTCCTGACCATATCCGCGAGGCTCTGCGCCGTATTTACTTCGCATCCGGCGAGATGGCCACGACATGGCGAAACGATCCCTATGTGGATCCGGCGGCCCAGGGCGCAGTCAAGGCGCTTGAATGGTCCGCTGATGGTGCGCATGATCGCTACATGGCGTTCTCGGCCGAGATCGAGGCCCTGATCGACAAGGATCCGGAAAGCGGGGCATTCTATGCCAGAACCGTGGAGATGGCTTTACGCATCGCCACGATCGTCGCGATCGGCCGGATGGAAGGCATCAAGCTTCAATCGTCCGATCTGGAATATGGGATAATGGTTGCCCGTCAATCCGCCGAGTTCATGGCCGCTGGCGCTGCCGAGTGGATGGCCGACAACGAGAACCAGGCCAACGCGCAGAAGATCATGCGCTGCATCAAGGCGAGGGGCGGAACAGCTTCAAATCGGGATCTGGTCAGGTCATTGCAGAACGCCATAAAGCCTCGCGACCTCAAGGATATATTGCAGTCTATGTGCGACGGCGGTCAGCTTGAAAGGCAGGAAATAACCAACCCGAAGGGCAGGTCAACTATCCGATATCAGGTCGGAAAATGACCCGGCTTTGCGCTTTGAATATGTGTCACCATAACCGTCATTGGTCAGTTGACGGTTATGCCAAAACCGTCAGTGACATTATGACATTATCGTTGACGGTTTTGATAGCGAAAAACATAATAAAATCATATATATATAATAACTGTCACTAAAAACATAAAATAATCCAACCAAGGGGAAATCTGAGAGTTCTGGTAATTTCCGAATATGTAAATTATGGTAAGTCTTGAAAAATGGCGTTTTGGATATAATAGAGGTGACGGTGACAGTTATGGAAAATTCAAGAATTGAGGCTCTGGAAACCCGCATCGAGAAGCTGGAGCAATTGCTCGCCAGCTTTGCCGGAATGATCGTCGGTGCGCCAGGTGAATTGCAGCGTGTCGCCGATACAATCGAGATCAGGTCGCGAGCCGATGCGGATCCAGTCGAGATCGATCACGACAGGCGAGTGCGAGCCGTCCACAAGATCGCCTCGCTGCTGACGGGCAATGGCGCCGTCGATCATTCGGTCATTGTCAGGGCAACACAGTCGATCGTCTCGACTGCGCAGCTGCATTCGATCATCGCCGATCTGGCAGGGAAGGGCGAATTGAAGATCATCAAGTCGAAACCCGCACGCGGGAAGCCGACAACTAGCTATGAGAGAATTCGATGATCATCCCCTTGACCAACTCGACCGAATAACTGATCCTGAAATCAGCCTGGCACGGCCTTCCGGTTTCTCGA
The DNA here is from genome assembly GCF_026619415.1 of Hoeflea algicola. Classification (NCBI taxonomy): domain Bacteria; kingdom Pseudomonadati; phylum Pseudomonadota; class Alphaproteobacteria; order Hyphomicrobiales; family Rhizobiaceae; genus Hoeflea; species Hoeflea algicola. The sequence continues at coordinate 28,911 of NZ_JAOVZR010000004.1, read as the reverse complement.
AATGGAGACCGGGCATTTTGAACAACATCGATCATAATTGGTACGCGGTCCGTATTTCCGGACAGGCTACCCGCGTTTCAAACCGCCGCATCGTATTTGCAGGGCCGAAGGGCGGGGCTCACCAGTTCATCGTTCCAGACATCAATCAGAAAACCAATATCGAGGTTGCACTCGACACACTCGGGATTGATTATTTCATACCCATGGCAATCACCGAAACGCCGCATCGTCGAAAGCGAAACGTCATGGTGACGCGCCGGCAACCAATTATTCAAGGATATGCTTTTGTCAGATATGTCGATGACTGGCATCACTTTGATGGTAGCGCGGCGAAGTCCATGGGCATTTTCGGCGTGATCCGTGATTTGGACAACGCGCCAGTTCGTGTTTGGGGGCGTGACATTCACGATCTGCGCATGATCGAATGGCAGGCGTTCTGCGATTACGTCGATCCGCCAAAGGCACGGTCACGGCGCCGGTTCATCGAGGGATCACGACACGTGTTGCGGCACAAGCCGACGGACAGCGTTATATCGGTCACAATCCAATCCGTCACAAATCGAAATACCGTCAAGGCAATTGCCGACCGGCTTGGCAAATTTGAATTCGCTGTTGACGATGTTGAGGAAGCGGCGTAGTTTTCGCGAAATAGGTGATTTGGCGAAGAGGGCTTTTCCCCGCCAGCATGGCAGGTCTCACCACCTGCAAGCGCCGGGCTCTTTGAGTTCCGGTGCTACTGCAATTCCTTCCAACCAACGCAAGCTCCTGACCTTCGCCAACCGGTGCGAGGGATAGCCCATGATTATGGATCACATGCCCGTTTGCGTTGGCGTTCGTCATAATGCCCGGGCCAATCTTGGGAAGCCGGATTAAACTCGCGAGGTGTCAGTCATGGCGCTAACACCGAAACAGGCGTTGTTCGTCAAGGAATACCTTGTCGACCTTAACGCCACTCAGGCCGCAATCAGGGCCGGATACAGCAAGCGCAACGCCGACAAGATTGGTCCGGAGTTGCTAGGGAAAACTAGGATTGCCGAAGCGATCTCAAAGGCCAAGGACGAAAGGTCCGGGCGGGTCGAGGTCACAGCCGATATGGTGCTTGAGCGCCTATGGAATATCGCCACCGCAGATCCGAACGACATCATTCAGCTTCGGCGCATTTGCTGTCGCTATTGCCATGGCGATGATCATTCCTACCAATGGCGGGACCCCGAGGAGTTTGCCAGCGCGCTGATGGCCGCCGAGGCAGTTGAGGCTAAGCAGCTGCCTGATGCTGATGGCGGCTTCGGCTTCGACGCAACGGCCGGACCCCATCCTGATTGTCCGCGCTGCTATGGCGAGGGTCATATCGATCCTCACGCCTTGGACACTCGCAAGCTGAGCGACAGGGCAAGGATGCTGTATGCCGGCGTCAAGGTCACCCGCGACGGCTTCGAAATCAAGATGCACGACCAGCTGAAGGCGCTGGAAAACGTCGCGAAGCACCTGGGCATGTTCGTTGAGAAGCATGAGCACACCGGCGCGGGTGGCGGTCCTATCCAGACGGAAACCAGGACGTGGCGCGAGGTGCTGCGACAAGAGGGCGAAGAGTGAATGTGTGCGCCCATCTTACCAATCCTGCATTGTTCAGCTTCTGGGAAAAGGTATTCCTGGGTGAGAACGACACAGCCGTCCTGCACGGTGGCCGGTCGAGCTCCAAAACGCGCGACACTGCTTGCCAGCTAATCCGCCTCGTTGATCACGTCCACGCCAAGATGCGGGTACTCTGCATCAGGCGCTTTCAGAACCGCATTCAGGAATCGGTCTACACCGAACTGAAATGGGCAATCAATCACCTCGGGCTTAACGATCAATACGAGATCCAAAAGACCACGATCATCCACCGGGCCAGCGGTTCGGAGTTCATATTCTACGGCATCGAGCGCAATCTTGAGGATATCAAGGGCACGTCTGATGTCGATATCCTTTGGGTTGAGGAAGCCGAAAAGCTCACAGAAGACCAGTGGGTGGTTATCGGGCCGACGATCCGCAAAGAAGACAGTCTGGCAATCCTGCTGTTCAATCCCAAGCTGGTGACGGATTACGTCTGGAAGAACTTCGTCGTCAACACGCCGCCGCACTGCATTGTAAGAAAGATCGACTACACCGAAAACCCGTTTCTATCGCAAAAGGCCTTGCGCGACATCGCGGCGATGAAGGATCGCGACCCGGAGATGTTTGAACACATCTACGGCGGCATTCCTCTCGGCGATAGCGAGCTCTCCATCTTCAAGCGCCGTTGGCTCGACGCATGCGTGGATGCTCACAAGGTTCTCAATGTCACGCTGACAGGCCGGAACGTGATCGGCTTTGACCCGGCAGATGACGGCGAAGACAAATGCGCCACGGCTGACAAGGTGGCAGGGATATTCACAGACGCGGAAGACTGGTCGTCTGGCAAGGATGAACTGGTTCAGAACGCCAAGAAGGTTTGGGCCAAGGCGAAGAACATTAATGCGCTGGTGTCCTACGATACGATTGGCGTGGGTGCTTTCGTCGGCGGCTATATCGATGAGCAGAACGCTGTCGGCAATGTCAGTGTCGAGCATTACGCCTTCCACGCAGGCGGTGCGGTCATGGATCCGGACAGCCCTTCGGACACAGACAACGGCAACAGCCCGAAGAACAAAGACGAATATCTGAACCTCAAATCGCAGGCGTGGGCGAATACGGCTCGCAAGGCCATGCTGACGTTCAACGCGGTCACACGCGGTCAATCGATCAAGCCCGAGGACGTTCTGTCATTCTCCGCTGATATCGGCGCTGAAAAGCTCGATGCGCTGTTCACTGAGCTTTGCGTTCCCTGGTGGGTCGAGAGCGAAGGCAAGAAGCGGGTTGTTCCAAAGGCGAAGCTGAAAAAAGACCTTGGCGTCAAGTCGCACAACTTGGCTGATGCGGTGATTGCCGCTGACAACGTGAATATCGGCTACAAATACGGCATGCTTGGAGTGGTCGCATAATGCAAATTCTCGACACTCTGAAAAGCCTCGTTACCGGGCTCGGCACATCGAAAGACAAGACCACCGATATGGCCTACGCCCTTCGGTATGTCACGGATGCCGAACTGAACGCCATGCACCGGTCCGACTGGCTGGCGCGCAAGATCGTTGACATCATCCCGAATGACATGACCCGCGAATGGCGGGACTGGCAAGCCGAAAACGACCAGATCGAATTGCTGGAAAAGATTGAAGCCGATCCGCTGATCAATGTCCGGGCAAAGGTCAATGCCGCAATGCGCCGGGCCCGCCTGTTGCGCGGTGCAGCGATTTATATGGGGATGAAAGACGGCACTCCGGAAAATCCGCTTGATATGGACCGGATCAGGAAGGGTGATCTGCTTTACCTGCATGTGCTCAATCGCAATGAAGTGACGGTTGGCGAGATCAACCGCGATGTCACCAGTGAATTTTACGGCGAGCCGATCAGCTACACGGTGAATTCGAAGATCGGGAACACGGTTACGGTTCACCCGTCGCGCATGATCCGGTTCATTGGCGCCGACATCCTTGACGACACGTTCAACGATGACGGCTGGGGCGATAGCATCCTGCAGATTGTCTATGACGCGGTTCAAAGCGCGACATCGGTGCATCAGCACGTTGCCGCGCTGATCCCGGAAGCCAAGACGGACGTGATCTACATTCCGGGCCTGTCGAAGTTTCTGCAGAACCCCACCACGACGAGGCAACTGACCGATCGCTTTACCTATGCCAATTCGATCAAGTCCATGTTCAACATGGTGCTGCTCGAGGGCGACGGAAAAGACGCTGGCGAGAAGTGGGAACAGAAGACCATCAACTTCGCCCAGCTTCCGGAGATCACGCAACAGTTCCTCCAGATCGCGGCCGGCGCGGCTGATATCCCGGTAACGAGGCTCCTGGGTCAGTCACCATCGGGCATGAACGCAACCGGTGAAAGCGATATCCGGAACTATTACGACAACATTTCTGCCCGGCAGAAAACGGAACTGGCACCAAACCTTCACCGGCTCGATGAGGTTGTGATCCGGTCCGCGCTTGGCAATCGGCCCGAGGAAATCCACTACACATGGTCGCCGCTCTGGGGTCTGTCCGAGAAGGAAAAGGCCGACGTATTCAAGACCAAGACCGATGCCGCGCGCGCCATTGCGGGTAACGGCACCAATGATCCGCTGATGCCGATTGAGACACTGTCGGAAGCATTCACCAACATGCTGATTGAAGATGGAACGATGCCAGGGCTGGAAGCGGCCATTGAGGAATTCGGCAAGATATCCGACCTGCCGCCGGCGCCGGAAGAAGAAATTGATCCAATCCCGCCGCGCCAGGTAGCCGAAGACGCGGCGCCGCGCACGCTCTATGTCCGCCGTGACGTTGTGAACGTGGATGAGATCGCTGCATGGGCGAAGTCGCAGGGCATTGCCGATCTGGTCGATGATCTGCATGTGACGATTGTCTACTCGCCGACGCCGATTGATTGGATCAAGGCGGGCAATGACAGCGAATGGGGAGAACCCAACGGCAAGGATGAACTGGTCATTGCCGAGGCGGGCCGCGCGCAGTTGAACCGCTGGGCAACATGGGCGCTGTGCTGATGTTCGCATCGTCGCGTATGTCATGGCGTCATCAGGAAATCATCCGTGCCGGGGCCTCGCATGGCTTCCCGGATTACCAGCCGCATATCTCGCTGACCAAGGCCGCCACTGATGTGGAGAGCATTGAACCGTATCGCGGCAAGATCGTGCTGGGGCCGGAAATCTTCGAAGAGTTGAGACAGGACTGATCACCATGCAATTCACAGACAAGCTCACGCTTGACGGCGCAATCCGTCGAACGGCGGATGGTTATGGCGTTGTCTCTGCCCGCGTTGCCCGTGGCGGCAATGTGCAGACCTATCTCGGCTCGGAAGTCGGCATAACCGACAAGGATCTGGTTCGTGTCTACCGTCCGGCAAGCGAGGTGTTCAAGAAAGACGCCATCGCCAGCTATGCCGGTGTGCCTATCACGGTCAATCATCCCAAGGGCGGCGTGAGTGCTGATACATGGAAAGACCTGGCCGTTGGCGAGGTTGGTGATGATGTGCTGCGCGACGGTGAATTTGTCCGCGTCCCGATGATGTTGCGCGATGCCAAGGCAATCGAGGCTGTTGAAGGTGGCAAGCGCGAGCTGTCCATGGGCTACAGCGCCGATATCACCCTGGCAGACGGCGTGACGCCGACCGGCGAGGCGTTTGACGTCATCATGTCGGATTTCAAAATGAACCACGTTGCGATTGTCCATGCGGCGCGCGGCGGGTCCGAACTTCGAATTGGCGATGATGCCGGTTCGTTGCACTGGGGCGCTGCCCCGATCTCCACCCCAATTGCAGACGAAAGGAAAGCCCCAATGGCTGATAATCTGCGAACTGTGGTTGTGGACGGTCTGTCGGTGAGCACCACCGATCAGGGCGCCCAGGCCATCGAAAAGCTTCAGAACGACAAGAGGGCCGTCGAGGCCCAGCTTGCCGATGCTGAAAAGGCCCACAAGGACGCCATCGCGGCCAAGGATGCCGAACTGGCCAAGAAGGATGCTGCCATTGATGCCGAAAAGGCCAAGGTGCTGTCTGATGCCGATCTGGACAAGCGTGTTCAGGACCGTGCCGCTCTGGTCACTGTGGCCGGCGTTATCGCAAAGGACGTGAAGACCGCTGGTCTGTCCGATGCTGATATCCGCAAGGCGGTTGTTGCCGCCAAGCTCGGTGATGATGCGGTCAAGGACAAAACCCCGGCCTACATCGATGCCCGGTTCGATATCCTTGCAGAAGATTCCGCCAAGGGCACCGACCCGGTGCGTGATGCACTTCTGGCCGGCGTCAAGACCAACGATGGCGATAACGCCACCGTGACCGATGCTTACGCCAAGATGGTCGCTGACATGCAGTCGGCTCACCGTCCTGCCGTGACGAACTGAGGGAGGCGCAGAGATGGCGACCTATCAGACAACCTACTCGACCTCTCCGGCAAAAGGCCTTCCGGGCCAGATTGCCAATGAGGAAAAATGCAACAAGGTCAGCCGTACCGTTGAAAGCTCGGCTGGTATCGCGTTCGGGCAGCCCGCATATCGCGGCACTGGCGATCACGGTGTTGTGGTTGGTGACACGTTCACGGCGACCGGCGCAGGTTCGGAAGCCGCTGGCAACACTGGCACGGGTGAAATCACCGACGAACCGTCCATCACGGCGGGCGCAAAAGCTGGCCGCTATCAGGCGGTCTTGCTTGCCACGTCCGCAACCGCGCCATTTGCCGTCTATGACCCTGATGGCATTCTTGTCGGCCATGGCGTGGTTGCGACGGCATGCACCACGATCCCAGGCATTACGACCTTCACTATCTCCAATGCCGGCACCATGACCACCGGTGACACGTTCTATATCGACGTGACCTACACCGCCAACGCCGCGTTTCTTGGCCTGGCTGTGCTCAATCCGGCGGTCCCGCCCGACACGTCCAACCCCGACGCCTATCCGCAGTATTTCACTGGCGCGTTCATGACCGAAGGTCAGATGTACGTGACTGCCGGTGCGTCTGTGGTTGATGGCGGCGATGTCTACTGGAACCCGGCCACCGGTCGATACACCAGCACCACCACGCACATTCGCATTCCTGATGCGGTGTTCGACACTTCGGGCGGCAACGGCGATATCGTCGAAGTCTCGCTGAAGAACCGATGATCACGAAAGGATCAATGCAATGAAACAGCCATTTGCTGATGCACAGGCTGCGCTCCCGTTCGTGATCGGACAGGGCCGCAATATCGAAACCAAGATCTACCAGCGCCGTTACCCGACGTTCAACTATGGGGCTCACGTCCCCATCGTGACCGAGGGCAACGAATGGGCGATCGGCACCACGTTCTTCACCGTCGATGCGGCTGGTGAAGCCAAGTTCCTGTCCGGCGCCGGCACTGATATGCCGTTCAACCAGGTCAATCGTGATCAGGCATCGCATGACTTCGCGATGATCGGTTCGGGTTGGGAATGGAACCTTGAAGAGATCAATCAGGCCTCGCTTTACGGCATCAACCTGAACGACACCAAGGCTATGTCCGCCACTGACAAGGTGGAGCGCCTGCTGAACTCGATTGCCATGGCAGGCACGACCGAGAAGAACTGGACCGGTCTGGTCAACAGTGGCTCTGTCAGTCGTGCCGATGTCGCTGCAACCGGTGACCAAAACGGCGGCACCGACTCGACGCTCTGGAAGCACAAAACCAATGACCAGATCGTTATCGACATCAACGAGGTTCTGAGCCGTGTCGGCACAAACACGGAAGAGGTTGAATGGGCTGACACCCTTCGCGTTCCTCCCGAAGCGTTCCGTCTGCTGGCATCCCGTCGCCTTGGTGATGGTGATGGCATGCTCCGACTGATCGACTTCATCAGGTCCGGCAACGTCTACACCGCGACAACCGGCCAGCCGCTGGATATTCAGCCGCTCCGTGAGCTTGCGACGGCTTCGGAAGACGGCGGCGGACGCATGATGGCGTATCGGAAAGACCCGGAAGTTCTCCGCTTCCATCTGCCGATGCCGCGCCGCGTGTTGCAGCCGCGGCAGAAGTCCATCATGGGCTTTGAAACCGGTATCATCGCTCGTACCGGTGGTACTGAGTGGCGGCTGCCTGGCGCGGCTGCCTACGCTGACGAAATCACGTCTGCACCTTCGCCTTGATCCAAGTCGATATAGAGGGGCTGGCTTGTTTGGCCCCTTCAATATCCACTTGTAACGGAGAATGACCATGGAACACGCAACCGGCGAACTGATGAACCCGCATAAACGGATTGAAGGCCTTCATACCGTCAAGGGGGCCGTTCACTTCAAGCCAGGCCAGACGCGGACGGTCACGCTGACCGAGAAACAGGCAGAACGTGCGATCAAGCTCGGCTTTGTTGCTGTCAGGCCCGCTGATGAACCGGAAGATCAACCAGTCACTGAACCGCTTGACCGCGACGACCTGAAAAAGCAGGCCGGCGAACTGGGGCTGGAATACGCCAAGAACATTCCGACCGAGAAGCTGAAAGAGCTTATCGACGCCAAGCTGGCAGACTGATCCAATGGCTGGCTATGGCGACGACACAACCTTTGCCGCGTGGCTGACAGCAAACGGCTATTCCTTGCCTGCCGGTGGGCTGGATCCGGCTGTGTTGCGTCAACGCGGCTCGGTCTATCTCGACGGGCTCTATGGCGACCGGTTTCCCGGCGTTCCGACCGGTGGGCTTGAACAGGATCGCGCATGGCCGCGCACCGGCGCCGAAGATGTCTATGGAAACGCCATTGCTGCCAATGCAATCCCGACGCGGGTTGTCCATGCGTCCTATGAGGCGGCTTATCTCGACGCCGTGAAGCCTGGCATTCTCTCGACCACCTACACGCCGGCACAGCAAAAGGTGTTGACCGAGGTCAAGGGGATCAAATGGACCGTTGTTGGCGAGAGCAAGGGCGCTCAATCGGCCGTGATGGTCTCGACCAAGATTGAGGGGTTGCTTGCCCCGCTGACCGGGACATCGTTGCTCCTGCCCGCAATATTGGTGGTGTAATGGCTGAAGACTGGAACGCTGTTGCTGTCGATGTTGCCGCGGGACTTATCGAGGCGGGCACGACCGCGACAATCATCCGCGCAGGCACTCCGACCGGACCGGCCCACAATCCGACGCCATACGCTTGCACAGTAGTCTATGACCAATGGCGGGCAGACCAGATCGACGGGACGCTTATTCAGCGCGGGGATTTGAAAATCCTTGTGGCTGCGTCTGATCTGGCAATCACGCCGACACCCGCCGACACGTTCAAGGATGGCGACGGCAAGGAATATGCAATCATCAACGTGACCCCGCTGCAACCGGCTGGCGTGGCGGTCATGTATGAAATTCAGGCTCGCGGATAATGGCCCGCGATACCCGCCGACGGTTCGAAGCCGAGGCCGCAAAGATGCGACCACAGATCCGGGCCGCATTCCTTCAGGCCATAGCCGACATCAAGCGCACCGCTGACATGGACGCGCTTATCACTGCACTGGAGCGCGGAGACGTGGCTGGCGCATTGGCTGCACTCAAGCTCGGGCCGGAATACTTCGCGGTCCTTGATGAAGCGGTGAGGGCAACATATGCAGCGGGCGGCAATTATGCGCTGTCATCGCTGCCGAAGAAAAACCCGGCAACCGGAACGGAATTGGTGATCAGGTTTCAGGGTCGCCATCCACGCGCGGAGACCTGGTTGTCACGTCGATCGAGCAATCTGATTGTGGAAATCACAGCAGGGCAGCGCACCGCCATTCGCGAGGTGATCACCCGCCGCTTGGTCGAGGGCGTCAATCCAAAGACCACCGCTCTTGACCTGGTCGGCCGCGTTGACAAACTGACCAAGCGCAGAACGGGCGGAATCGTCGGGCTCACGTCCCGCGAAGCGTTGGCAGTCGAAAACTACCGGCTGGAATTGGCAGGCGAGGGCCGCAAGGCTGATCAGATAGACCGGATGGTGTCTCGGTACTCAAACAAGCTCTTGCGCGTCAGGGGAGAGCGTATAGCCAGAACGGAAACCATCGCAAGTTTGAACGCTGGCCGCGATGAGGGCATGAACCAGCTTATTGAGAGCGGCGAAGTCTCGGCGGACGCTGTGACGGGAACATGGGATAGCTCGGGCGATGGGCGGGTGCGCGATAGTCACGCTGAAATGGACGGACAGACGCAGCCACAAGGCCAGCCATTCCAGAGCCCGGTTACAGGCGCATTGATGATGCACCCGGGGGATACGTCATTGGGCGCGGGCGGCGCGGATACGATCAATTGCCGGTGCTACAAGAGCATATCGGTCGATTATTTCGCAGGCGTCACCTGATCAGCGGTTCACGTCACTGGCGTCCATCAACGCACAAGCCATATCCTTCGGCGCACCGGAACTGCCTTCAATCACAGCCTGAATATCGGGAACGGTGATTTTCGTAATGCCTGCTGATTTGAGGACTTCGGACGCCAGATCAAAGCGGCGTTCGGCATCTTCTGGTTCGCAAATTGTGACAAGCGCAACATAGGCCGCGGCTCGTTTGTAATCTTCAAGTTGGGCTGCATTCAATTCGGCAACGGCTGCTTCTAGCATGGGGTTCTCCTATGGCGGGTTTCTCGGCTCAAGTGGATGCCTTTGTATCGCAGACCGAGCAGCGAACAACAGCGGTGTTTAAACAATCCGCACAAGATGTGCTTGCTGATGCACAGACGCCAACGGCTAAAGGCGGGCGAATGCGGGTTGATACCGGCTTTCTCAGGAACAGCCACGTCAGCGGCTTGAACGGGTCAACAAGCCTATCCGGGCCTGAAAGCTACGTCCTGACCATTGCGCAAGCAAAGCTTGGTGACGCCATAACAGGCGGCTGGACGGCAAATTATGCGGTGCATCGCGAGTTCGGCGCAAGAGGCCAAGCCCCTGACTTTTTCTTGCGCGGCGCGGCTCAAAAATGGCCCGCTTTCGTCAGAACCAATGCAGCAAAACTCAAAGCCCGGATCGGCTAACGAAAGGACACCACAATGACCGCAGCAACTTTGAAAGCATCCGTCGCAATCTCCGAGACAGGTGCAGGGGCCATTGGCCAATCCGTCTATTGGAATGGCGCACTTGAATATCTGCAAGTCCTTTCGGACGGCACCACGGCCGGCAAGGCCGACTTGTCCTATGTGGCAGAAATCGAAGTCGCCACCGGGGCGAATTCCGATATCGATCTGGCCGGTTCGCTGACCAACGCGCTCGGGGAATCCTTTGCGGCGGCCGAACTGGTTGCCATCATGATCAAAAACATCCAACTGGACGGCACGGCCAACACCACAGACCTGACCCTTGACGGTAGCGTGACGGCAAGCTTCGTCGGCTTCCTGGATGCGACCAGCACCATTGGCCCGATCAAGCCCGGTGGCGTGTTCTTCATGGCGGCGGGCGATGCAGACGGCATCGGAGCGGTCGCGGCGACGACTGCCGATATCTTGCGCATTACCAACAGTTCCGGCGCGACCAACAAGTTCATGATCGCCATTCTGGCCCGTTCGGCCTGATCAGGGTTTCAGCTTCTCGGAAGCGGCCAGAAGGCCCATCTGGATCGCCAGTAACGCGGCCTTGGCTGTCGCGATGGCGGTCCGTCCATGCGCGGTTTCGCAATGCTCGGGATCGGGCAGTCCGTCCACGGCATCTATCAAGCGGTCATGAGCATCGTTGTCTGACAGCAGTTTGGGCTTTTGCATAAGGGGTCAATATCACGATGACGAACCCGATTGAAGCCCTTGCCGCCGACACGATGATTGCAGCGGTCGGAACCGCGTTCTCGGCAACCTACGGGATTGCCTATCCTGGCATCGACTTCACACCAGCCAATGCGACATCAGTATATCTTGATGTCTCTATCCTGCCCAACGGCTCGGCATACCAGCCAGTCAGCGGCAACGACACACATCAGGGGATCTTGCAGGTTGCCGTGATGTACCCAACTGCAGGCGGCGCGATCAAGCCTCTTGAGGTCGCCGGGGCTGTTGCCGACGCATTCGACAAGGCTTCGCGGTTCTTCGGCGCTGGTCATAGCGTCAAGGTTTCAACCCGTCCGGTGATCGGCCAGCCGTTCCCGAATGATGGCTATATCCGGGTGCCGGTGACGATCTCCTATCAAGCGACAAAGGACTGAGCGCATGAAAGCTGCGATCTACACATCCACGCCGGTTGGCGATACGGGCGGCGTTCCCAAGTTCAACGCCTTCGCTTTTCCAGCGCACGACGCTGACACCGATACCGTTTTTCTGAACGGTTCATATCCCCTCATCGAACAGATGTGCCGGGATCAAAACCTGACGGTTCTGCCGTTCAGCAAATTCAAGAAACCCTCCAAGTCGAAGGACAAGTGAAATGGCAAAAACCCTCGCAGGTTCGAAATTCTATGTATGCGCAACTGCGCAAAACTCCGACCTGAACGCGGCCGCGTTCGCTGGTCTTGTTTGGGTGGAAGTCGGCAATGTCGGTAAAGTCGGCGAAACTGGCACGAACACCAATCGAGTGTCGTATAACGAACTCGGCACGGTCGTTACGCAAAAAGCCAAGGGCGTTACCAACGCAGGCGATCCAACCATTGAGTGCGCTAGCAATTATAACGACGCCGGGCAGGTGATCATGCGGTCCATCGGCGTGCCGACCGACAAGAACAGCTATGCCTTCAAGTTCGAAAAGGACGACGCTCCCAGCGGTTACACCAATACGATTCATTATTGGAGGGGCGATTGTTCCGGTCCTGTTCGCCCGAATGGCGAGGTGGAGTCCTTTGATATTGAGGTATTTACGCTCGGGCTCAACCAGGTCGAAGTCACTGTCAATCCAACCGCGCTGTAAGGTGATCCATGTTTGATATTGCTGAAATCAGCGCACTCTCCGGGTCGGCCATCGAGGATGGCCTGCCCATGCCTCTCAAACATCCGATCACGGGCGAAGATACCGGCGCCGTGTTTATGGTTCGCTCATACGAGAGCGCGGCCTACAAGGCTGTGGAGCGTCGTTTGCGCACCGCTGGCATGAAGTCCTTGCGCAAGGGCACGGTGTCCGCTGGCGAGCTCGACAAGAACACCATCGAGCTTGTCGCGTCCCTGATTGCAGGTTGGTCTGGCATGAAGGACGGGACGGGTGACCTGGCATTCTCGAAAGAGGCTGCAATCTCGCTTTTGTCAATCCCGATCGCCGGGTCCAATATCATCAAGCAGATTGATGAATTTGCGGATGATGGCGCGGCTTTTTTCAAGGCGTCTTCGAAACCCTCGCAGACGCCATCCGCTACCAAATCCGATACCTGACGCCCAAGACTGGGACCAAGGGTTACGAGGACGGGGAAACCCGAACCGAGTTCAACGCTCGGTTCGGGATGGAACACAAAACCCCAGAACAGCCCGAAGTGCCAGACGAATGCCAATTCCTGCTTGATGCGTTCTGGAGCCTCAACGGCACCCGCATTCACAACGGCATGACCTTGCAGCCCGTTCAATGGGCAGAGTTCGAGGCATGGCAACGCGGCACAGGCAACATCCTCACGCATGACGAACGCAAGATCGTAATGGACCTGTTTCCGGTCCTTGACGAAGCGATTGATGCCGAGCGGCCTAAGCCAGAGAGTGAGACAACGTGAACGTAGCATCGCTCAAGTACGAGATCGATAGTTCTCAGGCGAAGACCGCAACCACGAACCTTGGCGGCATGTCAAAAGCTGCCAAGGACGCGGAGAACTCGCAGAAGGGGCTCGGCACCACATCAACGAGGGCAGGGCGGGAAATCGTTGCGGCCAACACCAACACCGCGCGGTCTGCTGGTCTCGTGACCAAGGCATATAGCGCGATGCGCGTTGCTGCTCTTGCCGCCATCGTTGGCATCACTGCTGGCCTTGTCGGGCTGACGAGCCTCATGGGCCGATTTGTCTCGTCAACCAATGAAGCGCAGAAACAACAGGCACAGCTTGCGGCGGCGCTCAAGTCAACCGGTGGGGCGGCGGGCCAGACGCTCGCCAGTCTCAATGCCCATGCGGCAGCGCTCCAGAAGGTCACGAACTTCGGAGATGAGGCGACCAATACAGCGCAAGGCATTCTGCTGACATTCCGCAAGATCGGTGGGAATGAGTTCCCTCGTGCGACCGAAGCGGTGCAGGATCTTGCACAGGCGCTTGGCGTTAGCCTTCAGAGCGCAGCCATCCAGGTTGGCAAGGCGTTGAATGACCCGGTTATCGGCATGACGGCAATGAGCCGGTCGGGCATTACCTTCACCGAATCTCAAAAGGAAATGGTCAAGTCAATGGTCGCGTCTGGCGACATGATTGGCGCGCAAACCCTGATCCTGAAAGAACTTGAAACCCAATTCGGTGGGTCTGCAAAGGCCGCTCGCGAAACGCTTGGTGGCGCGTTGGCCGCTTTGGGGAATGCATGGGGCGATCTGTTCGAAATGTCGAAGGGAGCGACTGAGGGGCTGCGCACGTCGATTGAGGGCCTTGTTACGGCGATATCCAACCCGGCGTTTGCTGCGTTCATGTCTGCGGTCGGTTCTGTGCTGTTCGGTGCGCTACAGGCGGCGACATTCGCAGCGACCGGACTTGCTAATGGCATTATCTTCCTTGCTGAAAACGTAGATACGCTCGGCGTGGCCGCTGGTACGGCAGGCACTTTGATGGCGGTTGCGTTTGGCCCGGCTATCCTTGCCGCCATGGCCTCGGGGTTTGTCGCGCTCGGAACCGCTGGCGTGGCGGCTATCTCTGCCATTACCGCAGCCATTGCAGCAAACCCGCTTGGCGCTCTCGCAGTGGGCATCACGGCGGCTGTAGCCGCGCTATATGTGTTTCGTGACGAGGTGCAGAAGGCTATCGGCGTTGATGTGGTCGGCATTGCCAAGACGGCGGCAAATTATCTGATTGGCTCGTTCGTCGCGGCCTATGAGGATATCACGTTTCTATGGAACAACTTCGGCAACGTGATTGGCGCGGCTGTTATTGGAGGCGTCAATCTCGCCATTGATGCGGTCAACACGCTGATCAACGGTGCAAAGCGGTCGATCAATGATCTGATCAACACCATCAACCTGATCCCCGGCGTCAACATCGATGGGCTGGATACGTCTAGCTCCACGATTGGCAATATCGAAAACAGCTTTGCCAACAACCTGACCGGTGGCGGGCGTCACAGCGCATTGTCTCGCCATAACGAACGGCAACAGGCAGCGCTAAACGCTGATTACCTTGGTGGCGTCTCTACAGCGTTTGAAGGTTCCACACCCGATATCAAGGCGGCAACGGCTGCGCTTACCGAAGCCGAGACAGCCGCCACTGGCGCAGGTAAGGCAATCAAGGAAGCGGCCAAGACAGACCCATGGAAGGGACTGCGCAAGTCCGTTGATACAGCAAACGATGGATTGAAAGCCGCTCGCGAAATCGCAGGCGGGTTTTTCTCCGACCTGAAAAACGGGTTGAAGAACGGAGAAAGCTTCTGGGATAGTTTCAAAACAGCAGCGTTGAACGCGCTCGACCGTATCACCGACAAACTGCTGAATGAAGTGCTTGATAGCATCTTCAAGGTCAACAAGGCCGCATCGGGCGGCGGCGGTGGCGGCATCGGCGGGTTCCTGTCCTCCATCTTCGGCGGGATGTTTGGCGGGGGTCAAATGGGCATCGCCAAGGCGGGCGGAATTGGCCTTTATGCCAACGGCACAGACTTTGCGCCGGGCGGCATGGCTATCGTCGGTGAGCAAGGCCCTGAGCTGGTCAACCTCCCACGCGGGTCAAAGGTTAACACGGCCGGCCAAACGCGAGGCATGATGTCAGCCGCCAACAACAATCGCGGCGGGTCGTCTGATGTCGTGACAATCGTTCTCCAGGATGACAGCGGTCGCATGGCGTCGATTGCTGATCAGCAAATCAAGACTGCCAGCGGTACGATTATCAATGTTGCGGTCCAGAAGTCAGAAGCGAAATTCGCCACGACCTACGCCAAGACCAATCGTGCGGGGCAAATCTGATGGCTGTGCTTCCATTCCCCGCGCTCTCGTTTGAGCACTTCGACATGCGCCAGGTCAACACCCGGCTCAACAACACGATGCTTGGCCGGAAGACAGAGACGGCAGACTTCGGAACGCCCTATTGGCGGGTTTCGGCTGCAACGGGATTCCTGTCCGATGAAAAGATTGACGAGGCGGACGCATTCTTTACCGAGGCATCCAAGGGCGGCAATGTATTCGCCTGCTATGACTATTACAGGCCGCGCCCGCGAGCCTATGGCGACACTCCGCTCGGTGGTACGAAAGCCGCAGGCGGGGCATTTGATGGATCAGCGATCCTTTCGACCGGAACAGATAGCCGGACAATTGTGGTGTCGGGTCTGCCTGACTCGTTTGCGCTCAATCGCGGGTGCTTGGTCGAGGTCAACAAATCATCAAGCGTTCGCTCGCTTCACCGGGTCATGGCTGATGCTACGGCCAATGGTTCTGGCGTTGTCACGCTGACGATTGATTTCCCGCTGGATACAACCGTCTTCACATCTGGCAATTCCACAATCCAACTGGAAAAGCCGTCCTGCCTGATGATGCTTGATCCGGGCTGGTCAATGCCCAAGGCATGGTCTGACCGGGTGGCGTCGTTCTCAGCTACAGAGGTGTTTCTCTGATGGCCACAGCACTAGCAACAGAAGTCGGAAATCAGGTCGATAGCGGCTCGATCAAGGTTCTTCCCTTGGTCAAGATCGTTCTTCCCGGCAAGGGCGAAACCCCGGACAAAACCGTTGGTTACCATACGGGTGGGCGTCCATTCACCTATTCCGGGCAAGAGTACCTACCGAACCGCTTTCTGAATGATGACGGGCTTGTTGCAGCCCTCGGGAACCAGATCACCGAAACGACACTGGTATTTTCCGATGTGCCAACCGACAACGCAGATGACGGCATCGCTGCAATTGAGAATTACCAGTACATCAATGCGGCAGTGACTGTCTCCTATCTCTGCGGCGATCCGGCGACCGATGAAATCCTTGGGGTTCTGGTCACGCAGTTCTACGAAATCAACGATGTAGAATTTGAAGTTGGCGCGCTCGATGAAGATGGCCAAGCGACGATCTCGCTGAATATCTCGATTGAAACACTCTCCCGGCGCTACCGGGATCAGACCTATGCGAAGCGGTCTGTCGAGGATCAGAAGCGGCACAACTCAGCGACAGACACGGCGTTTGCATACGTCGCCACATCGCCAGACTGGCCGGAAGAATGGGGCCAACGATGAACCGCGCACAGATCGTTTCCAACATCATCAAGACGGCTCGGAAAGAGCCTTACGCCTATGGCGTCAATGATTGCTTTTTCCTTGGCTTGAAGGTGATCGACGCGCTGCAAGGGACCAGCCACGTCAAGGCGTTCTCGGGTTCCTACAAGACTCTCCGAGGTGCTCATAGAGCAATGCGTAAGCGCGGTCATGGTTCAGTGGTCACTCTCTATGACGAAATGCTGTCAGAGATCCCTTGGGGTCAATCCCGCATTGGCGATCTCGCGGTTGTGCTCTTGGACGATGGCGAACACGTAGGCGTTAACGGCGGGCAGGCTTGGCACTCAATCACCGAAGCAGGCCCGCGTTCATGGCCGCTTCACCTCGCCATGTGCGCATTCAAGGTCTAAATTATGGTATTTTCCCTAATTGGGGGCGCGATCGCTGCGGCGGTCGGCCTTGGCAGCGCTACCCTGTTTGGCGTGTCGGCGGGTGCTATCATTGGCGGCGGTCTCGCGCTCGCTGCCAATCTGGCACTGTCCTACCTCAATCGCCCAAAGAAGACGCTCAGCACGGCGGTCCAGGGTCAGGTTCAGCTTGGCGGCGATGTGGCCGATCAGGTTCTATTCGGCACAGGCAAGACCAAAGGCCACCGGATTTATTACGCCAAGTACGGCGGCGGCAATGCGCAAAACGCCGAAGTGTTCGTGCTCGCCAATGGCCGTTGCGATGGACTTGAAGAATACATCTATTTCTATGGTGAGAAGCACGATCTGATCAGCGTCACACCGGTCGACAACGAGGCGGCACGTTACACGGTTGACGGCTTCGGGTCTTCCATCAATATCCGCTTCTACGATGGATCGCCCGGCCAGCTTGCCGACAGCGAATTGGTCGCTGCAACGTCTGCGCTCGGCAATCCATGGAAAGCCACCAGCACGGTTGCTGGCCACGCTTATGTTGTGGTTGAGCGCACTTGGTCCGCAAGCCTGTTTGACAAAGGCAGACCGGAGTTTGAATTCGTGTTGCGCGGCTGGTGCGAATACGACCCGCGCAAGGACAGCACAGTTTCGGGCGGCTCGGGTTCACACCGCATCGATGACCCGGACACCTGGGAACACTCGGTCAACCCGGCGATCCATCGCCTGAACTTCCAGCTTGGGCTTCGCGGCACTCTTTCGGGTGACGTGCTGGTCGGCGTTGGCAAGCCCATCAGTCAGATTGATGTGGCAATGCACATGGCCGCAGCCAATGTGTGCGACACCGAACGCACTATCGGCGGGCGCACGATCCCCACATATCACTGCAATCTCTTTGTCTCGGCAGAAGATGACCACATTGCCGTTCTCCAGATGATGGAAGACGCAATGGCCGGCTATGCGGTCAACCGCGCTGGTCTTGATGGCGTTCTCGCTGGAGCCCCGCAAGTTCCGGTGCTGGAAATTACCGCAGACGGTATCCGGGCAGACGCACCGCGCAAGAGCAAAAACCGCAGATCCGGCTTCGACGGCATCAACATTCTGTCAGGCCAGTTCACTTCCATCGAGGCCCACTACAACCCGGAAAGTCTCGAAACGGTCAGTTCCAATGCAGACATTGCCGCTGATGGCCGCAAGCGTCCTGCCGGGAATGACTTCCTCCAGGTCACAGACCCGGACATTGCGCAATACCTGCTCAATATTCGGTATCGTCAGAACCGGAAGGCAAAGCAGCGTTCGCTGCCGGTATCGCGCAAGGTTGGAACACGGCTGCAACCCGGCGATTGGGTGACGTATGAAGACACAGACTGGCTGATCACCAAGTGGGGCTTTGATCGTCAATTCCAGTTTACGCTTGAATTGGCTGAGACCGGTGATGATGTCTATGACGAGGAAGGCATCACAGCCGGTCCGGTAATCGTCGCGCCGTCCGCTCCTGCCAACCCGTCGCTGATTTCAACAGTCTCGAACTTCACTGTTGCGGCGGGGCTGATTACAGGCACGAACGGCGCGCAGACACCGGCCTTGCAATTCGGCTGGGATGATCCGGAAGACCCGACCGTTACCGCCGTGCAAATCCAGTATAGGCAGAATGGGACAGAAAGCCCGGTCTTTACTGCGACAGCTACAGACGTGGCGGCTGGAACCCTCGTTATGCCAGGCGGGGTTCAGTCCGTGTTGGACTACGACGCGCGGGCGACGATATCCACGCAGCCTGACCGGCTCAAGTCATGGACTTCATGGGTTACGACCGTAGCGCCGACCCAGACAGTGCAGTTAATGCTTGCCGAAGTGGCGGGGGATATTCGGGGCACGCTCGACACCATGCGCGCGCAGATTGATGATCTGCACCACCGTATTGAACTTTCGGGCGGCGATGCGTCCATGGACACGACCGAGCGCTATCTGGAGCGCCGGGTGATTACCAGGCAGCAGGGCGCCCTCAAGGCAACCGTGATCAGCGAACAGCAGGCGCGGATTGATGGAGACGCGGCTCTAGCTGAGGATATCACGGCGGTTGAGGCCATGGCGGAAGGTGCCAATGCTGGCGGGCTGTTCAAGATTGAGGCGTCCGCAGGGGCGGGCGATGTGCTGTCAAGGCTGACAATGTATGCCCGCGCCTCGATTGAAGACGCATTCGAAGACGCTGGCTTGGTGATCGAAGTTGTCGGCGACGGTGAAGACCCTCCCACACTGTCAGGCAGGGTGGTTATTAGTGCCGCTCAATTTGTTGTGACGGACGGGACCGAAACCAACCTCCCGTTGGTGTTCGAGGACGGTGTCTTGAAAATTCAGAACATATTGTTTGGTGACGGCGTTGGCGGGACGATCACCGGGGCCACGGGCAAAATGGTGTCAGATTACGTCAACGAACGAATGACCTTTTCTGATTGAGGTGGGTAAATGAGCACTCCAAGAGTCATGTTTGACGCTGATGAACTTGTCATCTCCAAGGTTGGCAAGGACGCCACCAATGCCTCATTGCCCGACACTGACAAGATCTTCGACAGCAAGTGGTTGTTCGGTTTGCAGGTGTTGGGCAGCGGCGTCTGGACGTATCCCAAGGAGGTTTCAACCTATCGGGATTTCACGCTACCTGATTACGGGTTTCAGCCCGCACTTATGATCAGGACCAAGGCGCGCCCACACTACAAGGATAATGGGGTCGAATATCAATTTGCGCTGGCCACGGACCGGCCAAATATTTCGGTCTTTACGGGCGTCGAATTCACATATGACAGAACAAATAGCATCACGCCGCACAAGTTCGTCAATGACACCACCGTAAGGATATACCGGACCGACCCTTATTCCGCCGTTGAGTTCCATTGGTTGGCGCTGGCGTTATGACAACGAGAACGGTTATCGACCCGAGCGAAGATTGGGTCATGCGCGTTAGCACTGCTGGTAACGATGTGGAAAGCGACGGCGGGCCGTATCTGTTTGATGGTTCGCTTGAGACGTTGCAGGTCCATCAAACAGGGATCGTGACGGATGTTTTTCAGTGGCAGCGACTAAGCACGCCAGAAGTACACCGATGCATCAAGCTTGCGGGGGCTTACACCGGGTATCCAATGTTGGAGATTTCATTTCCGACGCTCGGATACGTCCCTCACATTGAATGGTCAATCACGAGTGACGCGCTTGGCGGGGCTGTTGATTTCCCAGCGCACCACATCAACACAGTCACCGGCAGTTCGAGCACGGAGCTTGTAAGCCTGCCGGTTGCAATGATCCCCTACACCAACAAATTCCAGATTATAGCAACGACTGCGAACGCGCAGGGCTACAGCCTGGGGCACGGCGGGACTCCCCGGCAGGGAGACCTTTATTATACGGTGTTCAAAAGGCCGACGACATGAACGACCGGGTGATGTTCGGTAACAATGGTTCGAAGTTCGTGGCGAGGGTTTCGAAGCCCGGTAAGGACGTGGCGAGCACTGACCTTGCGGACTTCTCGCTGCATGAGGATTTTTCGACGCTCATACCGATTGCGCGAGGTACAACCACGTTGGCAACGGGCGCGAGTACGTCTTTCACCCTGTCGTCAATAATTGGCAAACACCCGTTTGTGGTCATGAAATCATCCGATGGCATACTGCCGGTCGCGCCATATCTCAACTTCTATCGCGGCACCTACTACCTCCGCGTCATTCCTACGACAGGCGTCTGCACACTTTACAACGAGTACGCCACGTCGCTGACCATCACCTACGCGATTTTCATTTCGCCATAGGTCATCCCGCAAAACCTGACCAGATACCGACCGCTAACGCCCGCAGCGGTCCCTTTGCTATGCCTGCATAAGGACACCCCATGACATCCCTGATAGTTGAGAAAACCGGCACGGTCAGCCTGACAGCCGGAAGCAAAGTCCTGTCTGGAACGCTGACTGCGTTCTCTGCTGCCGCCGTCTCTGGCGGAATGCTGATCGTTGACGGCGTATCGGCAGCCATTGCCAGTGTTGAAAGCGATACAGCGGCCACGCTCGAACAGAACTGGGCCGGCGAGAATGCCACTGATGCCGATTACGTCATCATGCGCTCGACCGCAGAGGCGGCCCGGCTGACCAATGCCCAGGACAAGCTGTCCGATCTGATTGCCCAGCTCGAAGGGCAGGTGTTCTTCAATTACGATGCCTTCGGCGAGGCGCTGGCCGACCGGGATGCGTTTGATGATGAGGCCAAGGGCTTCAAGTTCGCGTTGATCTCGGATGGCGATGCGGTGCTCTATGTCAAAGCCTCGGCCAGTTCCGCCGACTGGACGGATGGCGTCACGATCCGAGGCGACAAGGGCGATACCGGTGCAACAGGTCCGGCTGGTGAGGATGGGCAGGCATTCGACCGCAAGGGCGCTGGTGCACCTGATGATGGCGACGGGTCGAACGGCGAGACCTATCTCAACACGGTCAATGGCGACACCTATGTGAAGGCCGCCGGCACATGGGGAGCGCCAACGGGGAGTATCAAAGGCGACCAAGGCATCCAGGGAGTGAAGGGCGACAAGGGTGACACCGGCCAGGTCGGGACCGAGGCGCTGCTCGACAGCGGCACGGCGACGGGCGCGGGCGCGCTTGAACTCGATCTGAGTACCTATGTGGCGGCTGGATACGACCGGTTTCGGGTCGTGCTGCGGGGCTTGACGCCCAGCGTTGACGGCGCGTTCATGGGTGCGCAGTTCTCGGCAAATGGCGGTTCCTCCTACGAGGGTGCAGGTTATGTCCATGCCTACGAACGTGGGATAGTTGGCGGTTCTCCCGATTCTGGCGGCAGCGCGTCGGACAGTTACATGCGGGTGACGACTGCTATCGGCACTGATGCTGGCGAGTTCGCCGAGATCACGATTGATATAGACCTCACCGCCACACGCGGCACCATGGAGGCGCGGACCCTTCTCAAGTCGGACACCGGCGCGGTTATCCTCATGCGTGCGCAAGGGCGGCTCGCCGTCGCGGACCTCAACGCTCTTCAGTTCTTCATGTCGGGTGGCACGATCACCAGCAGCTGGGTTCTGTTCGGCTTCGACGGCACGACGGTGGTTGGTGACGAAACCCTCACGGATGCGAAGCTCTCGCCGACCGCCCGCGTTTCCTACGCTGCCTTCGGGGCGTTCCCGATCGCTCGGAAATCCAGGCCGCAACGGTGGGCGATGACATCGATCGGCTGGGCTGCCTCGGCTATGCGGCGGCGGGCGACACCGATGGCGACATCATCACCTATACCCGCGAGGCTTCGGAGCCGACGTGCCATGCGCGGCTGAAGGTGCAGAGCGCGGACGGCAAATGGTTCGTCGCCTCGCGTCCTGCATCCGGTCTGCCGATCAAATGGGCGGGCGCGAAGTGGGACGCGACCACGGACGACAGTGAGGCTGTGCAGGCATGTCTCGATTTTGGGCCGGGCAAGTACCTTCTGCCGGTAGGAACGGGGAGAGTTGACAACGACCTCACGGTTGCCGGAGACGGAATCAACCTCGTCGGGCATAGTATGGGTTCATCAAGCATCTGGTTCTATGGAACGACGTTCCTGAAGAATTCAGAGGCAACACCAAGTCTGGAGGCACACCGGAGATATTATTTCGAGGCAAAAGACTTTTCAATATTCCGAAAGGGAGCCTTTTCTGGATCGAAGGGCTTCGATCTTGATAGCTTTGTTCTGGGACGGATGGAGCGAGTACACGCGGACTTTTTTGAATACGGCTTCATGCTCGAAAGCGCCGTCTCTGGTTTCAGTGTCTACAATGTCTGGGAGCAACTCTTCGCAAACGTGTGCCGCTATGGCTTCTGGATCGATGGATCACAGTCCAACGCACAGAAACTGTGTGGTTGTAGGCACAATGGCGCTGCGAAAAAGATCAATGCGACAACCGGGTTGGCGGATGCTGGCGGCGTCAACGTGTTCGGGTTTACAGTGCGGAACTCAAACGGCTGTCACTTAGACACCCCCATCGTTGATTACGCCGAGACTGGCATTTATCTTACAGAAACGACGGCAGATAGCGCCTACTACAACACGATCACGGCACCTCGCATCGAAGATGTGACCGACGCCATTGTCATCGACGCGGGCGTCGATGTGACGTCTATCTTGGGTGGGGGAGCGACCTCGGTGTCGGGTTCGAAGCTGATTGATAACGGCACAGATACTGTCACGCAGGGCGATTGGTAAATTTTGCTGCGATTTCACTTCGCGTGACGGCCAGTTGGGATGAGGTGTATCTTCGGAAGCGGTTGGCAACTCTCATTGATCGAACGCGATCGAGGTCCGGTGGGTCGATGACGTTATTGACGACCAGATTCTCGGCTCCGTTTTGAGATAGCGCGTTTAGGAAGTCGCACTCGCGCAGACGGTTGTGATAACTGATCCGGTTTTTTCCTATAAGTGCCCATTGCCACTCCGGGTAGCGAAGAAAATTTACTTTGCTCACCCGTTTGTCAAAGTTATGAAAATGATCATGCAGCCCGATCAAGGCATAAAAGATGCCCCCAGACTTAAGGACACGCCGCGCTTCCCGTATCAACGATAGTATTTTTGCTTCCGGCACGTGCTCCAGTACGGCGTAGGAGAAAAAATATCCACTGACGCTGCTGGCAAACCGGTGTTCGCTGCATCACCCGGAGCCGTGTATCTAATTGCATCAGGGTTGGCGGGTGGGAGCCACTGGAGAAGCGTTGCTGATGCCTCTTCCATCAGAGTGGGTCGAAGGTGACGGCGATGATCGAATGTGTGGATGTAATTCGCTCCTAATGAGGAAAGAGCAAGCGTCGGCATGGCATCCCAGCCTGTCCCGACCTCCACTATCGTCGCACCTGATATAGGCTTGATGCGATTTAGGCTCCGAATACAAGCGGTGATTTCGGCTGCGCGCTGTTCTTGTGCGGTGTGTCCTCGGCGTTTGGCGTTCACCCGTTGGAACTGGTGATTGATGGCTTCACCGTAAGGCAGGCAGGCGAGGCCTGCCTGAACCATGGCCTTTGCCTGCCACGGCAAATGCGGGGCGGCCCTAGTTGTCTCAATTCCCTGCAAGAACGTCTTCATCTACCCAGCATATCCGACACGGCGCGGACGCGAAACAACCTTCTCGCGTCATTCCCGCCATCGCAATCTGAAACATAACTGACCGGAAGTACATTCCCATGAAACCCATCGCCAACTGGCGGGGGGCTTCGCCGTGCCTGTCGGGCGCGGATCAACACATAAAAACATCGACATAAGCAAACACCCAGCAAACGCGCGGCGCTTTGCTGTGCGGAAAGGATAAATGATGGATATCAACATCCCTACAGGGGCTGCGATCCTACTCGACTTCATCCGAAACACTGAAACCGGAACGGCGGGTTCCGAATCCTACCGCACCATCTACGGTCACAATCAGAAGCATCTGAAAAAGCCGATCACCGATATGACGCTGCTTGAAATCCAGCGGGCGCAAATGGGGTGGTCTAAGCGTTTCGGGTCGTCTGCTACCGGTGGATATCAGTTCATGTACAAGACGCTCGGTGGTCTGATTGAAGAACTGAAAATCTCGGTGAAACTCAAACTTACCGCCGATTTGCAAGACCGTCTAGGGTATCATCTGCTCAAGCGGCGTGGCTATCTGGCTTACATGGATGGGCGAATTGACGCCGTGGAATTTGCCAAGCGTCTGGCCATGGAATGGGCATCATTCCCGGTCCTGCAAGACACCAAGGGCGCGCACCGCACAGTCAAGCGCGGGCAGTCCTTTTATGCCGGTGACGGGCTGAATAAGGCTCTGGTTGATCCTGCTGAAATCGAGCGGGTATTGGCGCGGGTCAAGACTGCCACTAACAAGCGCATTCCTACACCTGCTCCCAAGCCGGACATTGCGCCACCTGCCGATCCCGAGAACCTGGATAAGCCCATCGCCAAATCCAAGACATTCTGGATGTGGCTTTCAACTGCTATCGGCACGCCGCTTGCTGCCTTTTCCGGCATGGATTGGCGGGTGCAGTTGGCCCTCGTCGCCGTGATCGTGGGCTTTGCCATTTACGGCATCTATGCGCGGCACCGGCTGGCGAAGATCTACCGCGAGATAAAGGCGGGCTTGTGATGGGCTGGTCTGACCTTATCCCCGTCGTATCGACTGCAAAGCTTATAGGGGCTGCGGTGGCGGGGGCTTTCCTCGCTACATCGCTGACCTTCACCTACACGACGCTTTTCACTGTCCCTGCGGCAAAGCATGAAGCGGCAAAGATTGCCACCGCCGAAATGCTCACAAAATTCCATGAGGTTTCCAATGAACTTGCATCTGATGCGGAGAAATTCCGTGCCAATCGTATTGCTTGCCGTGCTGCTGGCCGGATGTTCGACTTTGAGACCGGCAACTGCGGACAAGACTGATATCCGCAAGACCATCCGCCCTATTGTCGGCACTACGCTAATAGGGGTCAAGGGGGCCACTCCAGTCGATCAAGACAAGATAGACGACACCGCTGCGGGATTGTGCGGCGCGGGCGTCTGGACCCCCTCTGAGTGCTCAAGACACGCCAAATAACAAGCGGGCCGACCTGAGATGCGACCTCGGGCCGACCCTGACCACAACGACCACAAGGGGGCCGTAATGGCTGAGAATATATCTACCGGGCGAGGGGTAAAGCGTTCGTTACCGCCGCGCCGGCCGGAGTCAGGGGGAATCCGATGACGGTTATCGAATTGCAATGGCTGGTGGGCATCTCTGCCACCGTGGTTTTGTCATTGGCCGGTTTGGTGATCGGATCGTTCCGGGTCATCGCCGCCAGGCTTGAAAAGGAAACGGACAAATTGAGCACCGCGATAGCGAAAGGGAACGAAAAGCTGGCCCACGCCATGAAGATGGAAGGCGATCGGCTGCACGACCGGCTCAACCGGGTAAGAGACGAATATGTGCCGCGCCGGGAAATGGACGACCACATGAATCGCATCGACAAGACCCTGGACGAGATCAAGGCGGATCAGAAGAGCATCATCACCCTGCTTACTGGCCGCGCCTCTCCATAACCAATTTGCCGCAATCGTGCGGTGAATACCCGCCGGCGCTCCAACAGCCTCCGGATCGCCGGTCTCAACGTAGTCAAACTGCCCCGTGGCCTTAACCGGCTGCGGGGCTTTTTTGTGCGTTGGGGGAGGCTCCTTCGATGATGGGGTTAATTTTCAACAGACTGAGCGAGCTTGATTGCCTTGTCTATTGGTTCGACCACAGCGCGCCCAAGCAATCCACCTTCCGTCTCGATTTTCATAAGCTCGTCTTTCATCGCTGCAATGACACGCTTCAATTTTTCGGCCTCTGTCATCGGGAACTCCTTCGATTATTTCTCAATTTCAACATCGCGGCCCTCAAGGTACGCGAGAAGCTTGATTGACAATTCGCGCTCGTCATAGTCGGCCAGCACCAACAAGCCGCCAGCGGAGAGCCTGCACATGCGGCGGATTATACCGGCCATGCCTTCAATCCGTTGCTCTCGCTTCACATCAGTCAAAAGCACTGGCCGCTCCTGTTTTGCTGTTGAAACGTCGCACCACGGCGGGGCGATAAGTGAAATCAATCTCAACAGTGTCGTCATGCTCTGGTGAGACAACCTCGGCAAATCTGAACTTTTCAACCGGCCTTTTCCTATGGCCTCGGCAGCGAGCCCATTGGACGATATAGGTGTCACACCACGACGCTAGGGGGCGGGGTATTCGTCCATTAGCAACATGGCTCATGCCTCCTGTTATTTGCGGTTTAATCGTAGCCCCATGATTGGGCGATGGCGCGGAACTGTTCATAGCCAACATGACCAGGACGGCCGCTCAATTGGCTGATCGGTGTGCCAAGACGGTGGCCGATATCACGCTCCGCGTACCACGCCCATTCACCCGTGGCAGGGAAGCCGTTGTTGGCGAGGTGATACCAGTATCCATCTTCGCGCAATTCGAACTCGGCAACGTCGCCAATGATTGATTTTGCATCCGGATTGAACCGTTGCGGGTCGTGCACAAAGACGCTTTCGCCAAGGCGGTATTCAGCAGTTTTTGGATCAGACATGGCAAACTCCTGTTATTTGGGGTTGTTTTCAATCTCGATTGTCAGATCCAGAAGCCGCCTGAATTGTTCTTTTGTCGGTCGAGTGTTCAACGTCACCCTTATGGGTAGCGGCCCCTCGTCGTCGGTCATCAGAGATGTTCCAAGCGCCAACCACTCAGCTTCGCTCTTAGCTTTGAGCCGGTCGTTCTCTGCTCTGAGTTCACATGCTTGGCAGGCCATCGGAAACTCCTGTTATTTTGACTTCTTTGCCGCGCGCCGCTTCTTACCGATGAACCGGTAATTCAGCTGGTCGCGGGTGAACTCCTGGCCGGTCCGCTCGTTGATGCGGGCCAGCACGTGCGATTTAGTCAGTGCCGGATCGAGCCATAGGCCGCGTGCCCACTTCTCGTCCTTCTCTGTCATTGTGCCGCGCGGCTTGCGACCACGGGTGCCGATAACCTTTTCAGCAACCTCGACCTTTCCGCCGCGGCTTTCGATTTCCTTGCGGATCTGCGCGGCCTTCGCGCCGGGGCCAAAATCACCGATTTGCAGCACCACGACAGTCACCCCGATCGCACGGCGGCGAGCAGTGCGCGCAGTTCCTCACGCTCTGTCGCTGCGTTGTCGATGAAGGCCCGCCCCTGAGGAATGTCGAATTCCTTGAAGTCGCGGTCGCTTCGCTTGAAGCCGTAGGCAATTTTGTCATCAAAGGTCATGGCCTTTCATACGCTATTTGCACACGGTTTCACAATATCTCTGATTTGTCCACATAAATGAACTTTATGCACTATATATGTGTGCAAAAATGCTTGCATATGTGAAAAATTGCGAGCACATTGTGGACAGATTGAAAATCACGCAAGGGACCAAACTGATGGCTGATGCAAAAGAAAAACTGAAAGATCGGGTGCTGAAATTTCAAATGCTTGAACTGCCCGGTCAGCCCATGATGATGCACATGGGCACATCGTATTTGGTGCAAGACCTTTGGCGTGAAGTGCAGAGCCTCCGGGCGGCGCTCTCTATGACCAGATCCGGCACCGATACCGATGAAGCGATGCGCTCGCAAAACTGCGAAATCTAAAGGAAGTCAGATGCCATACAGCCACCCAAAGGAAAGCGCTCACGCGCAGGACGCTCGAGAAACCAAAGAGCGCACGCTCGGACTTGAGAGCCAGTCCCTGCTTCGGGTTGGCTACCGGCCCGACGCAACAACGGAAATCGAACGAATGGCCACCGCATTGCAAGACATATCCGCCGAGCGCCAGCGCCAAATGAATGTTGAAGGCTGGACGCCCGAACATGACGACACGCATAGCGACGGCGAGATGGCGCGAGCGGCTGCATGTTACGCGCATAACCCCGGCAAGATGGGGCGGGCTTCTCCGGTCGCGTGGCCCTGGTCGCGGGCTTGGTGGAAGCCAACAAATGCTCGCCGCGATTTGGTCAAAGCCGGAGCTCTGATCGTCGCTGAAATCGAACGGCTGGACCGCCTCGAAAGCTCCGACACATAAGGGAGGCCGGGGAACACCCGGCCTCTACCTGCGGACCGATACCGGACCGTTTCACCTGAACAGACGTGAACATACTGAGTTCAAACCCGTCGAGCTCGACTGATTTCATTGAGTTTTTGCGAAGCCTACCCC